>CALVSU010000019.1 GCA_944359385.1 uncultured Clostridia bacterium
GTCAATAAACATTTATATTTGCATTAAAATTTATTGTAAATTTCATTTCAAAAGTTGCCCTAAAAGTTGCCCTAAAAAATTTTCAAAAAATAAAAAATCGAAAAAATAAGCTCGAAATCGGCTATTTTTAAGCCATTTTCGAGCTTTTTAAGCATTTTTTATTGAATTTTGGGCTTTCGGGATAATCGCGTCTCCCCTGCCACAGTGTCCTAACCACAATATCTTGTGGTTAGGATATTTTATTGTCACAAGATATTGGGTTGTTCCCGCAAGTTGCCCCAAAGTTGCCCTAAAAAATTTTTTTGACCACTTTTTTGACAAACTTTATTGTACTCTATTTTAGCCTAAACGGCAAATAAAGTCAAACGTTGCCAAATATGTTTTGTACTTCTTTCAATATTGTATTTAAGGAAAAAGAGGAGAGTTTTTAAACTCCCCTCTTTTTACATTTCAAAATCTTAGGCATTATACAAAAAATTTTTTCTGGCATGTTGCAAAATGAACGATTTTATGGTAAACTATTATCAAATTTATTTTATCTCGTTCAAAAACGAAAGCGATTAAATAGATAGTCGCTTTTGTTTTCAAAAGCGACTTTAACCGATACGGTTAAAAATTTTTAAACTTTTTTACGGAGGATGCTATGAAAAGCACGATCAGAACAAAAAAGACCGTTGCCTTATTTGTTGCCATGCTTCTCACGGCTGTTATGGTCCTTCCGACCCTTGCCGCCTGCGGCAACAAGGGTAGCAAAGGTGAAGCGACGTATACTTACAACGAGTATATTTCTCAATCGCCGAGCACATGGAACACACATAACGGCACAACGGATGCGGACACCTACATTCAGGGCTATACCGAAATCGGTCTCTATGATTTCACGCTGAGCGAAGACAGGTCGACCTACGCCTTCATCGACGAGATGGCGACTGGCGATCCCGTCAACGTGACAGGGTCTTATGTCGGCAAATACGGCATTGTACAGGGAGACGCGGACAATACCGCACTCGGGAAAGCCTGGGAGATCACGCTCAATCCCGACGCGACATGGGAAAACGGCACGAAGATTACGGCGGAAGATTACGTCTGGTCTATGGAACGGGTACTCTCTTCCGAGATGAAAAACTCCGCTGCCGCAAAATACATCACGGGCGACTACGAGATCTACAACGCAAACAACTATTATAATGCGGGTGCGGAAGGCCATTACCAAATAATTCCCGAAAAGCTTACCGATGCGCAGGTATCCGAGAGGATCGCAGAAAAAACTCTGTACTTTTCCCTCACCAAAGGCACGCCGATCATGGGTTCGCTTTCCTTGCAGGCATACCATGATCTCGGCACCGGCAGGAATGCGCGTTTCTTCCGCAAAGGATTAAGCGAAGATCCCAATGTCCGCGACTGGTACGCTTACCTTAGCGAAACATACGGCTCCACCGCAAACGAATACGGCTATATCCTTGTAACGGAATCCAACCTGGCCGACATCAAAGAAGGGATGTCCATACTGTCCGAAAACCTGGAAAGCTTGTCCCCCGGTTCTCTTTCCGACTGGACGCTGACGCTCAGCGAACAATCGACTACCTACCCTTCCTTTGATCTCATTCCGACCGACGTGACCTATGAAGAGACCCAGTTGCAGGAGATGATGGCGCAAGGCACCCTCTATTTCTCTCTCACCAAAGGAACACCGATCAAGGGAGTGCTTTCCTTGCAGGCATATTATGATGTAAAAACTCCTGGCAGCAACGCTCACTACTTCCGCGAAGGCATGAGCAAAGACCCCAACGTCCGCGACTGGTTCGCTTACCTTAATGAGACATACGGCTCCACCGCAAATGAATACGGCTATATCAAGGTGACGGAGGACAACTACAACGACATCAAGACAGGTATGTCGATTTTGTCAGCAAATCTGGAAAGCTTGTCTGCAGGCACCCTGCCGAACTGGTACAACACAGCAAGCATTCTCACCTACAAAGAATACACGAGCGTGCCGTTCAATGAAGTCGGTATTTTTGCGACCAACGAAAACGCAAAATTTGTCATCGTGTTTGCGAATGCGCTGAGCCAGTGGGACGTCAAATATCTGCTCACGGACAACTGGATCGTCTACAAACCTTACTATGAAGCAGGATATTCCCAGCAAGGCTCGCTGAAAGTTACCAATTACGGAACGTCAAGCGGTCAATACATGGGTTACGGCCCCTACAAACTGGCAGGCTATCAGGCAAACAGCCAGATCTCTTTTGTCCGCAACGAAAACTGGTATGGATATAAAGAAGGCGCCACGAACTACCATGCGGGACAGTTCCAGACGGACAAGATTGTCTGCCGCATCATCAGCGATCAGAACACAGCCCTTCTCGCGTTTGAATCGGGCAGTCTCGATACCGTTCGTCTGAACGCAAACAACATGGATCAATACCGTTTCAGTGATTATCTGCTGACACGTTCTGCGAGTAACAACTGGTCGATCACGTTCAACTCCGACGCGACAGCTCTTGCGAAGGTCGAAAGCGACAACCAAGGAAACAGGCGCGTCCTTTCCATCGAAGATTTCCGAAGAGGCATCTCACTGAGCATCGACCGCGCGTATATCGGCGCGAACATTCTCGCGGGTTCCGCGTCCGCATACTCTTTCATTAACGACAACTATTATTATGATATGGAAAACGATCCCGAAAGCATTTACCGCAACAGTGATCAGGCAATGCAGGCGATCGTGAAGCTCTACAACATCGAATACGGCGAAGGAAAGACGTACAAGACGCTGGAAGAAGCCTATAAATCCGTATCCGGATATGACGTTACCGCCGCAAAAGCCGCATTTGAATCCGCATATGCATATGCGATAGAAAACGACCTGTACACCGACGGGCAGACGATCAAGATCAATATTTACAACAATGCGGTCAACACGCAGCTGACGGCGCTGGCGGCATACCTGCAGACTTGCATCGGCGAAGCGACGAAGGGCACGGCTTTCGAAGGAAAAGTCAAAGTTGAACTCAAAGCGATGCAGACGGGACGTTACGATCAGATCGCACAGGGCAACATCGAAGCGGTCTACTACTCTTTCGGCGGCGATTACGCAGACCCGAACGGGATGATCGCGAACTTTACCGATCCCGAAGTGCAGACCATCCTCGAATACGGATTCGATCCCACCGCGGAAGAATTCACCATCACCTATGACTTTGACGGCGACGGGACCGAAGAAGAAGAAACGATGAGCTATCAGGAATGGCAGCAATCCATTACGGCGAGCGGCGACTATTACGGCGCGGCGATGGACGTGAAGCTCACGATCATGGCGGAACTCGAATACCATCTGCTCAGCGGATTCCGCACCCTTCCTCTCGTCGTCGGCACCGATCTGACGCTGCGCTCGATGAAAGTCAACTATGCGACGAACAATTCCAACATCTTTGCGATGTACGGCGGCGTCAGACTGATGACTTATAATTATAACGATTCCGAGTGGGCGGACTTCATCAAGAACCCCGGCAACCTTGTTTACGAATAAGAAGTTCCCGACCAAAACAGCTGTACAAGGAGGGCGGGCAGACAAAAAGCCCCGCCCTCCTCTTCTATAAGGAGTTTCTATGGCAAAATATGTGATCAAGCGAATTTTGTTGCTGTTTTTCACCCTCTTCATCATCATGACGATCTGCTTTGTGCTGGTCAAACTTCTGGAACCGAATGAAATTCTCGACGTGACGCAGGCAGAGCGCGAAGAGGCGATCCGCGATGCGCTCGGATACAACGAGCCTATCCTGATCCAATATATGATCTACTGGAAAAACATACTCACAAAATTCGACTTCGGCGTATCCTTTGAAATCGAATATCTCGGCTCCGTCAACGGAATCATTGAGGACAGGCTCCTGCCGACCATTCTGATCAACGTATACGCACTGGTCTTTTCCGTTCCGATCGGGATCGCACTGGGCGTTGCGGCGGCGCTTAAAAAGAACCGCTGGCAGGACCATACCATTTCTACACTTGTCATGCTGTTCGTATCCGTCCCAAGCTTTGTCTATGCGTTTGTCCTGCAATATTTTCTGGGCGCAAAACTCGGCTGGTTCCCGATACAGATGGAATCGCTCGCGGAGACGGGCAGTTATTTTACTTGGGGAATGTTCGTAAGCATGATCTTGCCCGTTCTGGCGCTGAGCTTCGGTTCGATCGCCTCGCTGGCGCGCTTTACGCGCGCAGAGCTGGCGGAGAGTCTGACGAGCGATTATATGCTGCTCGCACGCGCGAAAGGTTTGTCGAAAGGTCAGGCAACACTCCGCCATGCATTGAAAAATGCGATGGTCCCTATCCTGCCGACCATTATAGCGATGTTTGCAAACATCCTTTCAGGATCTCTGATCATCGAACGCATCTTCTCCGTTCCCGGCATCGGCGGATTATACATACAATCCATACAGGAGCTGGACTATAACGTCTTTATGGCAGTCACGATCTTTTATACCTTCATCGGGCTTGCCGCGAACATCATCGTAGATCTGAGTTACGGTTTCCTCGACCCGAGGATCCGCATGGGGGCAAAAAAATGACGCAAGCAGACAAAATCACACAGGATCTGACGCCCGAAGATTTCCGTTTCGCATCCCGAAGCGAGCAAATCAAAGACAAAAAGCCCGAAACAAAGCCGATCGGATATTTCCGCGACGCGTGGAGAAGATTCAAGAAGAACAAAGCTTCGATCGTCGCTTTGTGCATCATCGTTTTCCTGATCCTCTTTGCGATCATCGTTCCGCTGATCTCTTCGTTCAGCATATCGTTCAGCGACCCCGTTTACCGCAACCGCATACCGAAAAACAGCACCCTGGCACATATCGGCATCGCGACGGGCGAATACAGCAACGAACTCAACCAGCGCGCTTTCGAATATTATGCGGCGATCGGCATCGGCGCCGCTTACGACAAGGAAACCGACACGGAAGACAATACGCAGGGCGTCGGCGGGGAATACGCCGCCATCCGTAGCGTTAAAGGCACAACGGCAAGCAACCGCACGAAGGTGAAAATGGACGCGTATCTGGAGATCGGGTTCAGGCGTCTGTCCGTTACCCGCGAAGAATACGACCAAATCGTCGCATACGAACAGGAAACAGGCAATACCGTCCTCTACCCCGTCATCGATTCTTCGAAAGTCAACCAGACGTTCGTCATCGATTCCACGGACGCGAACTACTGGTATGAAATGGACTCGTCAGGCCGCGCCGTAAAAGATGCGCAGGGCAATTCCAAAGATATTTATCTGCGCGACAGCGACGGAAATGCGCTTTATTTTCAGAACCGCGACGCAAACGGACTCTACATACGCGTACTCTACCACAACTACTTTATCTTCAAGAACGGGCACGCTCCCGAATTTTTGTTCGGCACAAACTCCGTCGGACAGGATATCGTGGTGAGGCTGGCATCGGGTATACAACTTTCCCTCCTGCTCGCCTTCGGCGTTTCCGTCATCAACCTCCTGATCGGCGCGATCTACGGAACTGTCGAAGGGTATTACGGCGGAAAAGTCGATCTCATCATGGAGCGCATCGTCGACATCCTTTCGGGTGTCCCCTTCATCATCGTTGCGACCCTTTTCCAGTTGCACCTGGCAAATTCAGTGGGTATTGTGCCCTCCTTGCTGTTTGCGTTCGTGCTGACGGGCTGGATAGGCACTTCTCGGCGCGTCCGTACGCAATTCTATCGGTTCAAAGGACAGGAATATGTGCTCGCCGCCCGCACGCTGGGCGCAAGCGACGCAAGACTTATGTTCAAACATATTTTCCCCAACACCCTCGGCACGATCATCACCTCGTCCGTACTGGTGATCCCCAGCGTTATCTTCTCGGAATCCATGCTGACCTATCTGGGTATCGTCAACCTGAGCGGCACGTCGATGACGAGCATCGGCGCAATGCTCTCCGACGGGCAGGCGGTGCTCGCCTCTTTCCCGCACGTCATCTTTTTCCCCGCGATCGTCATTTCGCTTCTGATGATCTCCTTTAACCTGTTCGGGAACGGACTGCGCGATGCCTTTAATCCTTCCCTCAGAGGAGTCGACGAATGATGAACAAAAAACTGGAAGTCAAAAATCTGCGCATCTCCTTCCGCACAGCGGGAGGAAAAGTTCAGGCGGTGCGCGGAATCAATTTCGATCTCTATGAAGGCGAAACGCTCGCCATCGTCGGCGAATCAGGTTCGGGAAAATCGGTAACCACGCGCGCGATCATGGGGATCTCGGCGCTCAACGCGATCACCGAAAACGGAGAGATTTTCTACGACGGCAAAGATCTGTTGAAATTTTCCGAAGAGGATTTTCAGGAACTGCGCGGCAACAAAATCGCCATGATCTTTCAGGATCCCATGTCCAGCCTGAACCCGATCGTGAAAGTGGGCAAACAGCTCACGGAAGCGATGTTGCTCAAAAACCGCACCCGCCGAAAAAACAGCAGAAAAGATTTTTATTCGATGATCAAAAAACTGCGCGAAACGGTAAAAGCGGACGGCTCGGATGAAAACGGCGAATACGCAAAACTCATCTCTCAATTTGTGAAAGCTGAAAAGATGGGCGTTTCTGCCGAAAGCAAATATCTGTACGCCCGTAAAAACGCCGAAGAAGCGGCGGAGCGTCTGAACGGATTGCTTGTGACCTATCAAAAGGAATCGGAACCTTCGCGCCGCGCCAAATGCGGCGGAATCTTTCGATACGCCGCAAAATGTGAGGACGAATTTCTTCCCGTTTTCGAAGGTGAGGAATTCAAGACACTCCTCCAAAAACTGCGTTCCCCTGCCGCGCCCGGCGAAGCCGATCTTCAAAGATTGCAGGCGCTGCTGCACGAAGGGCTTGCCGCTCCCGTTCCCGATTTCTATGCGATCGGTTATCTGCGCGCTTTTTCCAAAGCAGGCGAAGCACCGCAAGAGCCCGATAAAATCATCAACACTGCACGGGAATTTTGCAAGACGTTTGACGCAGACTTTGCAAAAGCAAGCGAACGGGGCGTGCTGTATTCTTTCCGAAATTCTACGCAAAAGAAAGAGCAGGCGATCGCGCACCTAAAAGATATGCGCAAAATTTTTGAAGGCGAATGGCAGTCGGACAGCATTCTCTCCGCCGCAAAAAGCCTTGCAAAAGAGATCGATGCGTGCATTGACCCCGTCGAAATAAGAAAAGAGAGCGCGGAACGCACTTTCGGCTCATGTCTCCGTTCTTATTGCACCCGCTATTTCAAAGGCGCGCGCAAAAACAAAAAGGAGAACGCGCGCTATGCCAAACAGACGGCAAAGCGCGAACGACTTCTCTCCAAAAACAAGTCGATTGACTGGAAAGTAGCGCCGCCCGCGCTGACGGATCTCGACGCACTCAAACAAAGCGCACTCACCGCGATCGACGCTTTGACGGCGCTGTATGAAAGAAAAACGGCGGATGCCTCGCGCTTCGACCCGAAAACCGAAACGGAACACATCATCGGTTATCTTAAAGCCCGCGCGTCCGAAACGGCGGCTAAAGTAAGCAAGACTTCTGCAAAACGCCGCGCGATCAGGCTTTTAAACGAAGTTGGCATCCCCGACGCGGAAAAGAGATATTCTCAATATCCTTTCCAGCTTTCAGGAGGACAGCGCCAGCGCATCGTGATCGCGATCGCCCTTTCCGCGGACCCGGATATCCTCATTTGCGACGAGCCGACGACGGCACTGGACGTCACGATCCAGGCGCAAATTCTCGAACTGATCAACAAGGTCAAAAGAGAGCGCAAACTTTCCGTCATCTTCATAACGCACGACCTCGGGGTAGTCGCGAACATCGCGGACAGGATCGCCGTAATGTATGCGGGAAAGATCGTGGAATACGGCACGGCGGAAGAAATCTTCTATTCCCCCGCACACCCGTATACCTGGGCGCTCCTCTCCTCCGTTCCCGATCTTGAAAGCAGTGGCCGACTGGAAGCCATCCCGGGCACGCCGCCCAATATGATCTATCCCCCCGAAGGCGACGCATTCGCCGAGAGAAACAAATACGCAATGGAGATCGATTTCAAACGGGAACCGCCTATGTTCAGGATCACGGAAACGCACTATGCTGCCACGTGGCTGTTACATCCAATGGCACCGAAAGTCGAGATCCCCGCATCGGTCACCGACCGCATCAGGCGAATAAAGAAGGAGGCCGAAAATGAGTGAAAATCAAACAGACAAACGAGAGGTCCTGCTCAAGGTGGAAGATCTCTGTCAATATTTCCGCTCGGGCAACGGCGAACTGAAAGCCGTCGACGGCATCAGCTTCGAGATCTACAAAGGAGAAGTGTTCGGGCTCGTCGGTGAAAGCGGATGCGGAAAAACGACGACGGGACGCTCAGTGATCAAATTATACAAGATCACTTCAGGCAATATCCTTTTTAAGGGAACAAGGATCGCGGCAGGCACGCGCAAGCTCAGAGAAAAACTTTCCGACCTGCGCAGAGAGGGCAGAAAAAAAATATCTGCATTCCGGAAAAATAAAGATACGGACGCCGCCGCGCGGGAAAAGCAAGCGCTCGACGACACCATCAGGGCTCTGCGCGAAGAAATCAGAAAAGCAGAATATGACGAGAAACACTGCAACCGCGCTTATGCGGAGGCGGAAGTTGTCAAAGTACGCGAAGAATACGAAAAAAAGCGCGAATGCTGTCCCGAATCGGAGCTTGAATCCCTGAACAAAGAATACAAAGAAAAGCTGCGCGTCGCCTCGCACGAACGCATCACCAATAAGATCCAGATGATCTTTCAGGATCCGATCGCATCTTTGAACCCGCGCATGACCGTCCGCGACACGATCGCAGAAGGATTGATCATCAAAGGAATACGCAACAAAAAATATATCGACGAGCAGGTCTACAAAATGCTCGATCTGGTCGGGCTTGTGCCCGAACACGCGGGCAGATACCCGCACGAATTTTCGGGCGGACAGCGCCAGCGTATCGGCATCGCCCGCGCGCTCATCATGAACCCCGAACTCATCATCGCTGACGAGCCGATCAGCGCGCTCGACGTTTCCATTCAGGCGCAGGTCATCAATCTCATGAACGATCTGCGCAAAACCTTCGGACTGACCGTGCTTTTTATTGCGCATGACCTTTCGGTTGTTAAATATTTTTCGGACAGGATCGCAGTCATGTATTTCGGAAAGATCGTCGAACTTGCAGATGCAGACGAACTGTTTTTACACCCTCTGCACCCTTACACCCGATCGTTGCTTTCCGCGATCCCCCTGCCCGACCCGATCTATGAAAAAAAGAGAAAGCGCATCTCATACAACCCTTTGCTTGCGCACGATTATTCGGAAGACAAACCCTCTTTTCGCGAGATCGGAAAAAAACATTTTGTGCTTTGCAACGACGCCGAAGCCGAAACTTACAGAAAAGAACTGGAGAACAAATGAATTGCCGTTGGATCAAATATATCGTCGCACTGCTCATCGGCGCAGCTGTTTTTTGCGCGATCCTGTTCGGCAAAGGGTTTATGCGGCTGGATACGGAAAAAGAGAAATTGCGTCTTTTAAGTGACGCATTTCTTGTTCCGGGCATTCTCTTGCTGCTCGCCGGCTGTTTTTCATGGATCATGCGCCAGGGAACTTTTTCGGGAATGGGCTATACGGTCAAGCGTATTTTTATATCCCTTCATTCCGCACAATACCGCGAAGAGCACAAAGAAAGCTATGCTGAATACCGCGAAAGAAAAGCGGAAAAAAGATCTCCCTTTCTCTTTCTCATCATAGTCGGCGCTGTTTATCTGATCCCCGCCATCGTCATCACGATCCTCTATGCAGCACTATAAAAAAGGTATTTACTATGGACAAAGAATTGACGCAGAAATTTTTTGATATTTTACACGAGGAACTTGTTCCCGCGCTCGGATGCACGGAGCCGATCGCGATTGCTTTGGCGAGTGCTAAAGCGCGCGATGTCCTCGGCAAAATCCCCGAGCATATCATCGCAAAATGTTCGGGCAACCTGATCAAAAACGTTAAGTGCGTGATCGTCCCGAACACGGAGAACCTGATCGGGATCGAAGCAAGCGCCATTGTCGGCGCTGTCGGCGGAGATTTCTCGAAGGGCATGGAAGTTTTAAGCAGTGTCACACACGAACAGCTTGAACTCGCAAAACAGCTCTTTGCTCGCAAGATCTGCGACGTCGAACTTCTGGACTCCCCCCTCAATCTGCATCTTATCATTCACGCGGAAGCGGGCGGCGACTGGGTAGATGTCGAGATCCGCAACTTGCACGACAATATCACGAGTATCCTTAAAAACGGCGAATCTGTTTACAGCGCAAAAGAAAACGACGGTATGTACTACGGCGTTTTGACGGACAGAAGCATTCTCTCCTTTGATCGTATCTATGATTTTGCCGTGAACACACCCGTCGAACGTCTGAAAGCAGTTTTCACGCCGCAGATCGAAAACAATATCCGCATCGCCGAAGAAGGACTTACGGGAAAATACGGCGTCGGTATCGGTACAAGCATCATCGCCAACGATGAAAGTCCCGCCGCAAAGATCAAGGCGTATGCCGCAGCGGCCAGCGAAGCGCGCATGAGCGGATGCATTCTCCCCGTGATCACCAATTCAGGCAGCGGCAATCAAGGCATTGCCGCATCTATCCCCGTGATCATATACGCAAGAGAAAAAAACATTCCCGAAGAGCAGCTTTACAGGGCATTGGCGCTTTCCAACTTACTGACCATATATCAGAAAACATTTATCGGGAGACTTTCCGCATTCTGCGGTGCCGTCAGCGCGGCGGCAGGAAGCGGCGGCGCGATCACATATCTTGCGGGCGGTACCCCCGACCAGATCAAAATGACGCTCATCAACGCGCTTGCAAACGTGAGCGGTATCGTCTGTGACGGAGCGAAAGCTTCCTGCGGCGCGAAAATTTCCGCAGGGCTCGACGCCGCGATCACGGGTCACTATCTCGCGATGGACAATAAGTTCTATCAGCCGCACACGGGCATTTTGCAATCGGACATTGATGAAACGATCAGCGCGGTCGGCCGCATGGCGATGGAAGGTATGCGCGACACCGACAAAGTGATCTTAAAAATCATGTTGGGCGAATAATCATGGCAGGACAGAAAAGACAGGTATTTCTCAGGGAACTCATCCGATCTTTTGCAATGCTCGTCGGATGTGCGCTGTACGCGTTGGGCGTCGATTGTTTTCTCGTACACAACGAGATCATCGGCGGGGGCGCATCAGGCATAGCAACACTCACCTATCTGCTGACGGACGGAAGGATCGGTATAGGTATCATGACGGTAGCGGTCAATATCCCCATACTGCTTCTCGGGATCAAACAAATGGGATGGAAATTTATTCTCCGTTGTCTGATCACGATCGCCGTGCTGGGTGCGTTCAATGAATTGTTCACGATCATTCCGAGCTTTACAGACAACCGCATCCTTGCCGCCGTGTACGGCGGTATCCTGCAAGGACTCGGAATCGGGATCTTTATTAAGTTCAAAGTTTCCAGCGGCGGAACGGAACTGCTCGCCCGCGAGATCAATCATTGGTTTAAAATCCTTTCCATTCCCGTCTGGCTTGCCATTCTCGACGCGATCATCGTCATCGCGGGCGCCTTCGCGATGCGTGACCCCGAAAACATCTTTTATGCGCTCATCCTGATCTTTGTCAGCGCCAAAACCAGCGATCTTTTTATTATGGGGCTTAACCGCTCGAAACAGTGTTACATTATCACCGATTTCGGCAAAGAAATCTCCGACAATCTGATTGCACACAGTCCGCGCGGCGTCACCATGATCGAAGGCAAAGGTATGTATACAGAAAACGAAAAAGATGTCCTGATCACCTGCGTCCGCCCTCAGCAGATCGAACAGATGAAAGCCATTGTTCGCCAGACGGATCCGCACGCTTTTATTATCGTGACGGATGCCACCGAGGTCATCGGCAAAGGTTTCAGTGACAAAAATAAATTTTGACGTCCCCTTTTTGCGCAGTAAAGGTCGGCAGATATTTTACTGCGGTGTATCGTTGCAGCCAGCAAGCACGGCACGGAAGCATTTGAATCGGCAAGCACAAATTAAAGATATATTAGACAGTAGTAATTCCGACAACAATGCATTTCGGGATTGAAACACAACGTTATGGGCTACGCTTTGAAATCACCGTGCAATTTGTTGTCACGTCGGCACAACTGTCTTTCAAGCTTAAAAAAAAGATCGCGTATATCTGCGCGATCTTTTTTTGCGCCGCTCTTCATCTGCGCTCTTATTCCTTCTGACAGCAACCTTGAATCACTTTTTTCTGTTCGCAAAATATTCCTGCACCGACGAATACAAAATACCTCTGATCTTCAAAAAATAAGGACGGCAACGCGATATGCACACCGAAAGCCCTCAGCTTTCGGCACACATATGCAAACAACCGTCCTTGTTTTCTGACTATGAAATTTTTTCAGAAATATACATTCTTGCTTTCACTCTGTATACTGGCATACCGTTTCAAAAGCTCTGTTATAAGATCTTGATTGCTTTTCCGCCTGTAAGCACGATCATTTTCACTGCATCGAGCGAGAAGTCCTGTGCCTCGACGTTCAGCGGTTTATCCAGAACCCCGCGTGCAAGAATTTTGAGCGAACCGACATTTTTCGGTATCAGCTTCATCTCTTTGAGAATTTCCGGCGTCACCGTATCGTCCGGATTAAAATTTGCGGATAACGTATCAATATTGATGATCCCTTTCTTTTCTCCTTTTGATACGGATACCGTGCGCACTTCTTCCTCATCGAGAACACCTCGCGTTTCATGCTCCATAAGCTCCGCCGCCTGCTCATCTGTCAAAGCGTTCCGAGCTTCTTTCAGCGAAATCTGTTCGCGTATCAGCGTTCCTATGTCTGCCATGACAAGATTTGCATCCTTTTGCAGAGGATCGCTGGAAAGCACCTTGACCAACTTCTGCTCGATAAGTTCTTCCGTAGTCCTGTATGGCAGGAAGAACTCTGTACGGATCAGTTCATTCTGTTGAAGCCCGAACTTTTCGGCGACCTGCCCGAAGAGATATCTTGCATATCCTGCCTTGCGCGCGGAAGTCAGTTTCAAAAGCATCGGCGTCTTTTTGAAACGTTTGATTTCCGAAACGTCCTTTCCTTTATACTTCGTGCCTTCAAAATCTTTGGGATCGAGAGCAAAAGACATACACAGCTTGCGCCCCTTGAAAAGAAGCATGGCCAGCGTGTTTCTGCCCGAATAAATGCGCACTTGTTTCCAGCTCAGCGACATTTTTACGCGGTCATAAGAGTTGATCTCGTCTGCGATCTCACCGTATCTCGATTGAATGTCGCGGTCTGCCTGTATAAGTTTTGCGCGGAAACTGAAATTATAGCGCACATAGATCTTTTTGCCCCGCGCCGCGAAAGGCATTACGACGAACGGCAATCCCCCTTCGTTCGGCACGATCTGCGCTCTCTCCTCAGAAGACATACCCGTCTCGCTTTCCTGCACCGTTTCGACCTGCTCGATCTCTTCGATCTCGTCGTCGTCCGCAGCAAAATCGTCGTCCACATCGTCTTCGTCCTCTTCGGATCCCTCTTCGTCCTCTTCGGTCCTGACCGCCGCAACGACGGCAAGCTCCTCCTCTACTGAGGATCGTTCATTTGAACTCTCTTCTGTGATCGCCTCTTCAGCGGGCACTTCCGAAACCTCCTCTGTGATCGTCTCTTCGGCGGGCGCTTCCGAAACCTCCTCTGTGGTTACCTCTTCAGCGGGCTCTTCCGAAACCTCCTCTGTGGTCGCTTCTTCGGCGGGCGCTTCCGAAACCTCTTCAGCGGTCGCCTCTTCGGCGGGCACTTCCGAGACCTCTTCTGCGGTCGCCTCTTCGACGGACTCTTCCGAAACCTCTTCTGCGGTCGCCTCTTCGGCCGGCTCTTCCGCTCCCTCCTCTGCGGTCGCCTCTTCGGCGGGCTCTTCCGAAACCTCCTCTGCGGTCGCCTCTTCGGCGGGCGCTTCCGAAACCTCCTCTGTGGTCGCTTCTTCGGCGGGCGCTTCCGAGACCACCTCTGTGGTTTCTTCCTGAGGCTCCCCGTTTTCAGCGGGGAGCCGATCAGATTTTTTAGACAAAACCAACAACACGATATCTGTAACGGCAAGCGCGACACAGAAAGCCGCGAGCACTGTCAAAACTGCCCACTGCCACGCAGGGGCGGCAGCCAATAAATCAAATGCAGGCATTTTCATATCCGTATCACTCCTTTTCCGTATTCCGTTTTCTGATCAGACAGACGAGGAAAACGATCTCCACGACCATAAGGCAAGCAAGTATGACGATCGGAACGATCAGATCGGAGGCTTCTTCTGCGGCTTCGACGGTGAAAGACGCGGTGATCGCGTTCTGACCCGTAAGCCCTTCGTAATTATCGGTTGCGGCGACCTCGACGACGACGTAATAGGTACCCGCAGGCGTATTGCCGTCGAACGAACCTTCATACTTGATGGTGCACGCCTGGTCGGTGTAGTACGTCACCGTGACGTTGCCGAACTGTGCGGCGGGCAATGTTGCCGCCGTAGCGGATTCGCCTTGTTTCCAGCCTTCGCGCTGATAACTGTCTTTGCCTTCAAGCCATGCGTTGGGCGCTTTGGCGATTGTCCAGACGATGCCGACCTCATCAGTGTCACTTTCAGCCCACACATAATCTCGGTAATCGTCCTGATAGATAAGCCTGAACACAACCCGATATTCTCCCGCATCCGTCGCGCGGATGGCATATTTCCCGTCGTCAGAGATAAGCGCACCATCGTTTGAAACGATCGCCATCTTGCTTCTGTCGTAACCGACAAAATATCTGACCTGCGCGGAGGCATCATAGACACTTGCGTAGCCGCCGTCAAAAGTCGGCGTTGCGACCTTCGCCTGTGCGATCGTAAACTGCACGGGCTCCGAAGAAGACTCTGCATTGTTCGTTGTTTCGGGAACCACCGCTTTGAGCCAATACGTGCCCGCGTGCTGAGGCACCGTGAGCGTATACGTTCCGTCGCGCGCGTCAGAGTAATAGAAGACAGGCGTTCCGAAATCCGCGCTCGCTTCGGGCATTATCGCTTCCTCCCCGAAAGTCCAGCCTTCAAAATCCCCGATCTCGACAATGACCGTATTGTCTTCGGTCTCTGCCGCGATGATCGTAAATGTAAGCGTCATCGACGGCGAATCGACTGCAAGTCCGTTGTAGACCCATGTATAATTGTTTTCATATCCCGTGTTCAACGTGAGAATTACGTCATACAAGCCCGCGTTGATGCCGCCTTCATTGATCACATTGTAAACCTCATCGGGAACATCGTTTGTGAATTCCACATCGGCTGTCTGCAAAGCGTTGTTGAACTTCTTTGCTTCGATCCTCTTTACTTCGATGCCCGCTTTGGCAATATTGAATACCGCCGAATTCAGTCCGACGATCGAATAATTCCCGCTTTCGACATATGCCGTAACGGTATAGGATCCCGCATCGACGGGGATCTTCGTGCCGTATTCCGTGTGATTTCCGCCGTTGGGCGTACCCGCATAGAACAGCCCGACCGAAACGTCGACCGCCTCGCCGCCGTCGTACTTGTGCGCCGTTGCCGACGCGGGTACAACATTCCCGTAAGTACCGCCCATGATGTCGCTGAACGTGATCGTGATCTCCAGCGCCGTCACGGTAAACATACTTTTATCTCCCGTGAAAACGACGTTGTAATCGCTGTTGTCCCACGTTCCCGTAATGGAATACACCCCGACGTCCGCGCCTGCGTTCACAAGCGTGAGCAGTATACCGAGATTGTCGTCTCCGACGACGCCCTCCGCCGTTTCGATCGAATAAGCGACGCCCTCTTCCTGCGAAAGCACGGGAATTGCCCCCGAATAAACTGCAGTCTGCGGCAGAATATCGATGACAATCGTTTTTGCCTCCACCGTGATCATATGCACGACATTTTGCAGATCGTAATTGTCTCCCTCGCCGCTTGCAAAAGAAGCTTTCAGCTCGTATGTGCCCGCATGCAGAATGTCCCGTTCACCCGCCTCACCGCCGTAGGATACGACGCGCACGGCAAGAGAAGTCTGTTCGCCGTTCACATTCAGATAAGTTGCGCCGACCGTCTTTGGCTGTCCATCGTAAATCAGATTCTGACTTTCATCCCAAACCGCATAGGCGATCGCTTTGCTCACCGTAAAGGACTTCGTTTCGTCCCGCAGGGCTTCATAGTTATCCGTTCCGTCGACGGTAAGCAACACATAATAGGTACCCGCATCCGTCTCATTGTCGAAATTTCCTTGATAAAGCTCCGTTCTCTTCTCGTCCGTATAATATGCAACGGTGACGGTGCCGAATTTAGCCGTGGGCAGCGTCTCCGCAGAAGCGGAGCTGCCGTAGATCCAGCCTTCGCGCGCATATTCGCCGATCCAGCTGTTCGCGGCTTTGTCGATCGTGAAAGAACTCCTGATCACAAGATCGCCCGTCAGCCCTTCATAATTGTCGGTTGCCGCCACTTCGACGACGACATAATAGGTTCCCGCAGGCGTCGTCTTGCAGAACGCGTCGAGATATGGCTGAGAATACGATTCGTCCAGATAATACCGAACGACCGCTTCGCCGAATTGCGCTTCGGGCAGAGTTTCTGCCGTTGCCTCTTCTCCGAACGTCCAGCCGTCGCGAGAATATGTGTTCATCCCTTCCTTCCAGCTGTTTTCGGCTTGGTTTATCTTCCATGTCACAGCGATGTCATCCGCCGTAGCGATGTCAGCCCAGACATAGTTGCTCCTGTTTTTCAGGACCGCAACGACCTTATATTCGCCCGCGTTCGTCGCGCTCAGATCGCCCGTCACCATGTAATACTGCTTGTGTTCGCTGTCGGTATAATCAAGTTTTACGACAGCCGCGCAATACTCCGTTTCAAAACCGCTGTCAAAGACAGGCGCTTTTACCTCGAAAGGCGAGACCTTCCATGTAAGCGTTCTGACCGATTCTGCCAGACCGTCTCTCCACTTATAATTGCGCGTATCGCTGAGCGTGAAGCGGATAAAATAACTGCCGGCATTGACCGCGGAAATATAATACCCTTCTTCGTCCGAATCGACCGTGACGTTGCTTCCGCTTATATACATGACGGTCTGGTCATAACCGCTGATGTCGCTCGTGACGTCTGCGCCATGGTTATACATGGAATTTCCGTCCAGCGTCGGCACATCGACCTCTTTTTTCGAAATGGTGAAGAAGACCGCCGCCGACTCCGTATATTCATAGTCCGCACTGCCGTCAATGACCGCTTTGACGTAATAGGTGCCCGCATTCAGATAATTCGTGACCGACTCGTAGGAATTTTCTCCG
>CALVSU010000020.1 GCA_944359385.1 uncultured Clostridia bacterium
TCCGTATAATTCAGATGCGCGTGCGTATCGATAAACATGGCCGCCCCCGTTTTTTGATTATTGTATACTTTTTCGGCATTTTCGTCAACTAAAAGAGCGCTAAGAACGCAGTACGGGGCAAAGCGGCTTTTTGTTTACTACAACGCTGTTTGGAAATACAGGGAAAAGCTCTATGAGATGTATAAGGATTTTGCGAGGACGTGTGCGTTCGGCGACGCGAAAGTCAGACAGCCTTCCCTGTATGCGAAGGGCTTTTCCTACGGCGGTCAGCCCGTGATCCTCAGCGAATACGGCGGCTGCGCTTTCAACGAAGATACGGAAGGCGGAAACTGGGGCTACGGCGAAAGCGTGAACGATCGTGAAGGTTTCTACGAGCGTTTCGAAGGTCTGTTGAAAGCCATCGGAAAACTGTCCGTCTTTGGCGGATACTGTTATACGCAGTTTACCGATGTCCAGCAGGAGAAAAACGGTCTGTTCACGATCGACCGCAAACCGAAGATCGATCCCGAGCGCATCAAAAAATTCAATGATTCTCTCTGAAAGAAAAACCTTCCGGAAGGAGGGTTTTTCTTTATAGAAAGAGCGGATCCGTTCGGGTATAACGGTTCCTGAAAAGCGGGTACGCGGGGTTTCGGTCGGTTAATAGAAGGTATAAATTTTTGTGATAAAACGAATTTTTTTCATTTCGTTGACAAAAAAGGGGTGCCGGAATTATAATCATGCCATAAAAAATTTCAGGCAACAAAGGCGTTGCGGAAATGTCCTCGGGAAAGAGGGCGTTTGTCCGCAACGCTTTTTGCTTTTTTGGAGGTATCGAAATGAGTATTCCCGAATTATTCGCATCCGACGTGTTCAACAGACAGGTGATGCAGGATAAGCTGCCCAAAGAGATCTATAAATCTCTGATCAGGACAATAGACGAGGGTGCGCCGCTGGACATGAGCGTGGCGAACGTGGTCGCAAACGCAATGAAAGACTGGGCAGTGGAAAAGGGTGCAACGCATTATACGCATTGGTTCCAGCCGATGACGGGCATCACCGCCGAAAAACACGATTCCTTTATTTCTCCGATGAAAGACGGCAAAGTCATCATGGAATTTTCGGGAAAAGAGCTGGTGGTGGGCGAACCGGACGCGTCGTCCTTCCCGTCGGGCGGGGTGCGCGCGACGTTTGAGGCGCGCGGCTATACGGCGTGGGATCCCACTTCGTTCGCGTTTGTGAAGGACGGCACGCTGTACATCCCGACGGCGTTTTTCTCGTACAGCGGAGAGGTGCTGGACAAAAAGACCCCTCTTCTCAAAAGCATGGCGGCACTGAGCAGACAGGCGCTGCGTATTCTTCGCCTGTTCGGCAATACGTCGGCAAAGCAGGTGCATTCGACGGTCGGCGCGGAGCAGGAATATTTCCTGATCGACAAAAAGATGTACGACGCGCGCAAGGACCTCGTCTTTACGGGCAGGACGCTGTTCGGCGCAAAGCCGCCCAAGGGGCAGGAACTGGAAGACCATTATTTCGGCGCGATCAAGACGCGCATTTCCGCCTACATGAAGGAGCTGGACGAGGAACTGTGGAAAAAGGGGATCCTTGCAAAGACAAAGCACAACGAAGTTGCGCCCTGCCAGCATGAGCTGGCGCCCGTATTCACGACGACGAACGTCGCGAGCGACCAGAACCAGCTGATGATGGAGACGATGAAAAAAGTCGCCGAAAAGCACGGGCTTTACTGTCTTCTGCACGAGAAACCCTTTGCGGGCATCAACGGTTCGGGCAAGCACAACAACTGGTCGCTGAGCACGGACAGAGGCGCCAACCTGCTCGATCCGGGTTCTACGCCTTCCGAGAACGGGCAATTCATGCTCTTTCTGACGGCGGTCATCGCGGCGGTCAACGAACATCAGGACCTTTTGCGCCTTTCTGTGGCGAGCGCGGGCAACGATCACAGGCTGGGCGCGAACGAAGCGCCGCCCGCCATCGTTTCCGTGTTTTTGGGCGAGGAGCTCGAAGAGGTCATCGAATCGCTCATCAAGGGCGTCAAATATAACGGGAACGGCAAGCGCACGATGAAGCTGGGGGTGGACACCCTTCCCGAGCTTCCCAAAGACACGACAGACCGCAACCGCACGTCGCCGTTCGCCTTTACGGGCAACAAGTTCGAATTCCGCATGGTGGGATCTTCTTTCTCCCTGGCGGGACCGAACATCATTCTCAACACGATCGTCGCGGACGTGCTCGGCAGATATGCGGACGAACTGGAAAAGGCGGCCGATTTCAACGCGGCGCTGCACGATCTGGTCGTCAGAGAGATCAAGAAAAACAAGCGCATCCTTTTCAACGGGAACAACTATTCCGAGGAGTGGGCGAAGGAAGCGGAAAAGCGCGGGCTGTACAATTTCAGGACTGCCGCGGAAGCGCTCCCGCACTTTGCGGACAAAGAGAACATCGCTCTCTTTGAGAGAAACGGCGTGTTCACTGCGCGCGAAGTGGTCACCCGCACGGAGATCATGCTGGAAAACTACTGCAAGGTGCTCAACATCGAAGCGCTCACCATGATCGAAATGGCGAAAAAAGATATCTATCCTGCCGTCAACAGCTACATCGTTTCGCTCGGCGAAGCGCTGCGCTGCAAGACGAGCATTCTTCCCGGCATCGCGTGCGGAACGGACGAGCGCACCATACGCCGCCTTGCCGCAGGCAACGACGCGCTCGGTGAGCGCGCGGAAGAGCTGGAAGGACTTCTTGTGGAGTCGAAGGCGTATGAAAACACCGCGGAGCTTGCAAAGTTTTTTGCGGATAAGGTCATTCCCGTCATGCGCGAGCTCCGTGCAAGCGCCGACGGCATGGAAATGTGCGTTTCGGCAAAATATTGGCCTTTCCCGACATACGGCGACATTCTGTTCAGCATATGACGCGAAAGGAGCGGATCAAATTTTTCAGGAGATATAAATTATGGAAGGCATTTTTGGTTCGACGGGCGTCTGGTTTCTGATCGGCGCCATACTCGTGTGGTTCATGCAGGCGGGGTTCGCCATGGTGGAAACGGGATTCACGCGCGCAAAAAACGCGGGAAACATCATCATGAAAAACCTGATGGACTTCTGCCTGGGCACCATTGTGTTTGTTTTGCTCGGCGCGGGGCTTCTGATGGGCGAAGACGCGCTGTTCGGGCTGGTGGGCATCCCCAATCTCGGCGTCTTCACTGACTTTGCGAATTACGATTGGTCCACTTTCTTTTTCAACCTGGTCTTCTGCGCCACGACGGCAACGATCGTTTCGGGCGCAATGGCGGAACGCACGAAATTCCTCTCTTATTGCATTTATTCGCTGGTCATCAGCGCGGTGGTCTATCCGATCGAAGCGCACTGGGTGTGGGGCGGCGGTTGGCTTTCGGGCGCGCTGTTCGGCACGGAAGGGTATTTCGGCAACGTTGCATACATCGATTTTGCCGGTTCTTCGCTCATTCATATGGTCGGCGGCATTTCCTCGTTCATCGGCGCGCTCATACTCGGCCCGCGCTGGGGCAAATACCTCGACAAAAGCGGAAAACCCACGCTGGACAGGAAAAAAGTCGCTTTTGTCCGTGCCATTCCCGGGCATAACCTGACCATCGGCGCGCTGGGCGTGTTCATCCTCTGGTTCTGCTGGTACGGCTTCAACGGCGCGGCGGCGAGCGATATGACGCAGCTGGCGCAGATCCTCGTCGTGACCACCGTCGCGACGGCGGCTTCTACCTGCGCGACGATGATCTTTACCTGGATCAGAAACAAAAAACCCGACGTGTCCATGACGCTGAACGGTTCGCTTGCGGGGCTGGTCGCGATCACGGCGGGCTGTACGGCGGTAGACGTGGTCGGCGCTTTCTTCATCGGCGTCGTTGCGGGCATTCTCGTCGTCGTTGCAGTGGAAGTCATCGACAAAAAATTCCATGTTGACGACCCTGTCGGCGCGATCGCCGTGCACGGCTGCAACGGTTTGTGGGGCACGATCGCCTGCGGACTCTTCTCCGTTTCCACGGGTCTCTTTTATACGGGCAACTTCACCCAGCTTCTCGTGCAGCTCATCGGTATCGTCTGTATTTCGGCATGGACGATCGTCTGCATGATCGGGCTGTTCCAGCTTCTCAAACATACGGTTGGTCTGCGTGCTTCGCGCGTCGAAGAGATCGAAGGCCTCGACAAACACGAGCACGGTCTGCCCAGCGCGTATGCCGACTTTGTCGCCGCGCCGCTCGCGGCGGAAATGCTCGATCCCGAAGGGGTGCCCGGTGACGCTCAGGCGACTGTCGTCACGGAAGGCGCGATCCCGCCGGCGATCACGGAAAGCAAGACGCACGGAGGCGAGAAGCTGTCCAAAGTGGTCATTCTCACCAAACAGTCCAAGTTTGAGGATCTCAAACAGGCGCTCAACGCGATCGGCGTGACGGGCATCACGGTCACGCAGGTGCTCGGCTGCGGCGTGCAGAAGGGCGCAAGCGAATACTACCGCGGCGTCAAGGTGGACATGGATCTTCTGCCCAAAGTCAAAGTGGAAGTGGTTGTCAGCAAAGTACCCGTCGCAGAGGTGGTCTCTGCCGCCCGTTCGGCGCTTTATACGGGGCACATCGGCGACGGAAAGATCTTTGTCTACGATGTGGAAGACGTCGTCCGCGTCCGTACGGGCGAGAAAGGATACGACGCTTTGCAGGACGAAGAGCCCTGACGGCAGCGAGAGCATGATGCCTGCCCGTGAAAGGCTTTTCGAAAAAGACCTTGCACAAGGGTAAAGAAAAGACAGGCGCAGTTTCGGCAAAGTTATTTCTGCCTGATCGGCAGATGAGCGCGGCGCTCCTGCAAGGCGCGCCGCGCAGACAAAGTTTACACGACAACGACATAAGACAGGGAAGCGCTCTCGCCGAAAGGCGGGGGCGCTTCTCGATAAGGTAAGCTTATACCATCCATTAACAGGGCAAAACAAAAAAATTTCTTATATTTCCCATAAAAAATGGCGAAAAAACGAATTTTTCCCCTTTGCTTGACGGTATTTTGCGGGGCGCCTATAATAAAATGCGTTATTGTAAACTTGTTTACGGGAGATGGTTTTATGTTGTTGAAAGAAGGACAGTTCAGAAATCCGTCGGGATGTGCGGTCACGGGCGTGATCGACAGGAGCGGAAAAAGCATGAGCGGGGAGGGGATGATCGAGGCGATATCCGTCATGCACGACCGTTCCAACGGACTGGGCGGCGGTTTTGCGGGGTACGGCATTTATCCGCATTACAAGGATTTTTATGCCTTTCATCTCTTTTACGACGGGAATACCGCCAGAGCGGACACCGAAAAATTCCTCACAAGGCATTTCGAGATCGTCTATTCTTCCGAAATTCAGACGAGAAAGATCCCGTCCGTCAAGGACGAACCGCTCATTTTCCGCTATTTTCTCGCACCGCTCCCGCAGAAACTGGCGAACAGCCATCTTGACGAGCGCGAATACGTCGCGCGGTGTGTCAACCGCGTCAACGCGGGCATAGAAGGGGCATACGTCTTTTCCTGCGGAAAGGACATGGGCATATTCAAAGGGGTGGGCTATCCCGAAGACATCGGCAGATTTTACCGTCTCGAAGAGTACGAAGGCTACGCCTGGACCTGCCACGGGCGATATCCGACCAACACGCCCGGCTGGTGGGGCGGGGCGCATCCGTTCGGACTCCTGGATTTTTCCGTCGTGCATAACGGGGAGATCTCTTCTTACGACGCGAACCGCCGTTATATCGAGATGTTCGGCTATAAATGCACCTTGCAGACGGACACGGAGGTCATCACCTACATCATCGACTATCTCGTGCGCAAACAGGGGCTTTCGCTCGAAGAGACGGCGCACGTGATCGCCGCTTCTTTTTGGAGAACGATCAGGGAAAAGGAAGAGGAGACACGCGAGCAGGAAACGCTTCTGCGGAGAATGTTTCCATCCTTGCTCGTCACGGGGCCGTTTTCCATCATTCTCGGCTTTACGGGCGGGCTGATGGCGCTCAACGACAGGCTGAAACTGCGTTCGGTGGTGTGCGCCGAAAAGGGTGACAAATGTTATATCGCGAGCGAAGAGAGCGCAATACGCAGGATCGAGCCCGATCTGGACCGCGTCTTTTCGCCTGCGGGCGGGGAACCCGTCATTTTTAAATTGTACGATCAGCAAGGAGGCCGCGCATAATGGATATGTACATACAGCCCGAATACGAAGTGGTGCGCAGGGAGGACAGGTGCATCGCCTGCCGCGTCTGCGAGCGCCAGTGCGCGAACCTGGTGCATTCTTTCGATCCCGAAACGGGGAAAATGCAGGCGGACGACTCGAAATGCGTCAACTGTCACCGCTGCGTCTGCCTCTGCCCGACGCACGCGCTGAAAATCGTAAAGTCTGACGATACGTACAGGCAGAACGCCAACTGGGACGGGCAGACGATCAACGAAGTTTACAAACAGGCGAATGCGGGCGGGGTGCTTCTCTCGTCCATGGGAAACCCGAAACCTTTTCCCGTGTTCTGGGATAAAATGCTCGTCAACGCTTCGCAGGTCACCAACCCGCCCATCGACCCGCTCCGCGAACCGATGGAAACGCAGCTGTATCTCGGCAAACGTACCGTAAAGATCGAACGCGACGAGAGGGGGAGGATCAAAAATACCCTTCCGCCGCAGCTGAAACTGTCTGCGCCGATCATGTTTTCGGCGATGAGCTACGGCTCGATCAGCTACAATGCGCACGAAGCGCTCGCGCGCGCGGCGGAGGAGCTGGGCATTTATTACAACACGGGCGAAGGCGGACTGCATAAGGATTTTTATAAATACGGAAAGAACACGATCGTGCAGGTCGCGTCGGGACGATTCGGTGTTTTCAAGGATTATCTCGAGACCGCGGCGGCGATCGAGATCAAGATGGGGCAGGGCGCAAAGCCCGGCATAGGCGGGCATCTGCCCGGCGCAAAGATCTCGGCGGACGTCTCCGAAACGCGCATGATCCCCGAAGGGGTGGACGCGATCTCGCCCGCGCCGCATCACGACATCTATTCGATCGAAGATCTGCGCCAGCTCGTGTATTCCCTCAAAGAGGCGACGGAATATAAAAAGCCCGTCATCGTCAAGATCGCGGCGGTGCACAACGTGGCGGCGATCGCGAGCGGCATCGCGCGCAGCGGCGCCGACATCATCGCGATCGACGGATACCGCGGCGGCACGGGCGCCGCGCCCACGCGCATCCGCGACAATGTGGGCATTCCCGTCGAACTTGCGCTCGCGGAAGTGGACGCCCGCCTGCGCGAAGAGGGGATCCGCGACGAGGTCTCCATCGTCGTCGGGGGCTCCGTACGCTCGTCTGCGGATGTCGTAAAGGCGATCGCGCTCGGCGCGGACGCTTGCTATATCGGCACGGCGGCGCTGCTTGCGCTCGGCTGTCATCTCTGCCGTACCTGTCATGAAGGAAAATGTAACTGGGGGATCGCCACGCAGAGGCCGGACCTCGTCAAGAGGCTCAACCCCGATATCGGGTACAAACGCCTTGTCAATCTGGTCACCGCGTGGAACCACGAGATCCAGGAGATGATGGGCGGCATGGGTATCAACTCCGTCGAGGCGCTGCGCGGCAACAGGCTGATGCTGCGCGGGATCGGGCTGACGGATACCGAACTGCGGATACTCGGCATCAAATATGCGGGCGAATCGCTTTGAGAGGTGCGAACATGAAACGGATCTATGTCAATGAAAAATGGTGTCTCGGCTGTCACCTTTGCGAATATGAATGCGCGTTTGCCGCCACGGGGCTCAGCGACATGGCGAAGGCGCTCAAAGGCAAGCGCATTGCCCCGAAGATCAGGGTAGAAGACTGCGGCGACATTCATTTTGCGGTCAACTGCCGCCACTGCAAAGACGCACTGTGCGTGAAAAGCTGTATATCGGGCGCCCTTTCCAAGGGAGAAGACGGCGTGGTGCGCATCGACAGGGACAAGTGCGTCGGTTGTCTGACCTGCGTGCTCGTCTGTCCTTACGGAGCGATCATGCCTGCGCCCGACGGCCATGCGGCGCAGAAGTGTCAGCTTTGCACGGACAACACCTGCGGCGTACCCAACTGTGTGGCGCACTGCCCGAACAACGCGATCGTTTTTGAAGAGAGGTGAGCGCAATGCGATATGTCATCATCGGAAATTCCGCGGCGGGCGTCGCCGCGGCGGAGGGGATCAGAAGCAGGGATAAATCGGGGGAGATCGTGATGATCTCCGAAGAGAAATTTCCCGCCTACGGCAGGCCGCTCATCTCCTATTATCTGCTCGGCGCGACGGACAGGGCGCACATGGATTACAGACCTTCCGATTTTTATGAAAAGAACGGAATCACCCTGCGCCTCGGCGTGCGTGCGGAAAAGATCGACCCTGTCGGGCACACGGTGCTATTGAGCGACGGAAGCGAGATCGGGTACGACAGACTGCTCGCGGCGACGGGTTCGCGCTCCTTCGTGCCGCCCGCAGAAGGGCTTTCGGAAGTGAAAGCGAAGTTCACGTTCATGACCCTTGCCGACGCGCTGGCGCTGGAAAAAGCGCTTTCCAAGAAAAAGGAAGTGCTGATCGTCGGGGCGGGTCTGATCGGGCTGAAATGCATGGAAGGCATTCTCGGTCGGGTGAAAAAGGTCACCGTCATCGACATGGCGGACAGGGTGCTTTCCAGTATTCTCGACGAGAAAGGCTCGCAGATCGTGCAAAGACAGCTGGAAGCGCGCGGCGTGCGGTTTGTCCTTTCCGACAGTGTTGTGCGGTTCGAAGAGGGACGGGCGAAGTTGAAAAGCGGCGGCGAGATCGCATTCGATCTTCTCGTCATGGCGGTCGGCGTGCGCCCGAACATTGAGCTCGTCAAAGAGGCGGGCGGCAAAACGGACAGGGGGATCGTCACCGACGAGGGGATGCGCACCTCTCTGCCCGACGTATATGCCGCAGGCGATTGTACGGAATCTTCGGATATTGCAAGCGGAAAAAGGCGTATCCTTGCCCTCCTTCCCAACGCTTACAGACAGGGGTACTGCGCGGGCGAGAACATGGCGGGAGGAGACGCGCGCTTCGGCGATGCGATGCCCCTGAACGCGATCGGATTTTTCGGCTCGCACATCCTCACGGCGGGCGCGTACGAAGGGGAAAGTTTTATCACCGGCGAAGGGGACACATACAGGCGCTTTTTTGTGAAAGACGGAGTACTGAAAGGATTTATCCTGATCGGAGCGCCCGAACGCGCGGGGATCTATACTGCGCTCGTGCGGGAACGGAGATCCCTTTCGGAAGTAGATTTTGAGATGTTGAAGACAGAGCCGCGGCTCTCTGCGTTTTCCGCAGAGGAAAGGAAAAAGGCGCTCGCGGCGGAGGTGTGAATATGCGGACAGACGCAAGGGATATGCATTTTTCCGCTTTGAACAAAGCGGTGCGCGAGAGCGCGGACAAAGAGATCGTCATCGAGAATTGTATCGGGCAGAGGTACATTGCCGCGGGCCTCTCGGGAAAAGAGATCAGAATTTTCGGCACGCCCGGCAATGCGCTCGGCGCGTATCTGAACGGAGGAAGCATTCTGGTCGAAGGGAACGTGCAGGAGGCGACGGGCGATACGATGAACGGCGGCGAGATCGTCGTGAACGGAAGCGCGGGCGACGCGACGGGATACGCCATGCGCGGCGGAAAGATCTTCGTGCGCGGCAATGCGGGGTACCGCTGCGGCATTCATATGAAGGCGTATCGCGAGAACAAACCCGCCATCGTGATCGGCGGCAGAGCGGGAAGTTTTCTCGGAGAATATCAGGCGGGCGGCACGATCGTCGTGCTGGGCGACCATGCAGACGGAAAACCCGTTGTCGGTTATTTCTGCGGCACAGGTATGCACGGCGGGGAGATCTATCTCCGCGCGGACGCGGTGCCCGCAGGACTTCCGCCGCAGGTCAAGACGGAAAGACTGGAACGGCTTCCCGAAGGGGAAGTCAAAGAGCTCGTGCGGCGCTGGTGCGCACTTTTCGGAAAAGAGGAAAAGGCGTTTGTCGGCGCGGCTTACTGGCGGCTCACACCCGATGTTGACAATCCTTATAAACAGATGTATACCGTCAACTGAAGGGATGCTCGGGAAGGCTGAAAAATGAAAAAGATCGTAGTATACTGCGACGAGCGCGCATCGGAAAAGAGAATATCTGCTTTTTTGCGGACAAAGGGTTATCAGCCTGCCGCCGCAGCGGACATGGCCGCTGCGGCGGAACTTTGCGCCGATGCGGAAGGCGCGGTCTTCGTCTTTTTTTCGGAAAAGCCTTGCGAAGCGGTGCGCCGCGCCGCGGAAAATGCGGAGATCGTCGCCGTCGTGCAGGCGGCGGAGAGGGAGAATGCGGAGCGTTTTTTCGGCGCGGGCGCGGTCGTGCTCACGCTGCCCGTCCAGCCCGTTTCGCTGTTGCAGGCGATACGCGTGACTTCGGAGATGAATGCGAAACTGCGCGCTCTCGGCAGCGAAAACGAACGCCTGCGTTCGGAGCTGAGCGATATGAAACTTGTCGACCGCGCGAAATGCGCACTCATTGAGTATCTCGGCATGACAGAACGCGAAGCGCACCGATATATAGAAAAACAGTCCATGGACGGACGCGTATCCCGCCGAGAAACGGCGCTGCGCATTCTGAAAATCTACGAAACCTGACCGGATCGCGCGGTGCTATGCTCATGCAGAGCACCGCGCGGACAAAATCGTACTGCTTTTCTCAATACAGAACTTAACAAAGTGTGTTTGCATAAATCGCGCAGGTGCCGCCTCTTTGTGCTTATAGCAATGAGGCGGCGCCTTTCTGTTGTCTCGAAATTAAAATATTTAATATTTATGTCAATATATGAAACTAAAACGCAGAAGAGGGCAAAAAAAGAGTTAAAAGTTAAGACACAAAAGGGCGTTTTTATGCCAAAAAAGTCAATATACGAAACAAAGCTAATCGTATATGATACGAAAATGAGAAAAATGTCGTTTATAATGAATCCCGAAGAAGATGGGGGAAGCGGCTCGTCATGAGCAGAAAAAAGGGGTCGCCGCTTGACCTTTTCTTTGCAAGGAGGGTAAAATGAAAAAAATTATTGCTTGTCATGGCGCTGGCATTCGTAGCGCTTTTCGCTGTCGGTTGCGGCGAAAAACTGCGAAACGGTATTCGCGTTTTGTCTGTTCCGACGCGAAGATCTCCTGCGCCGAGCTCGGGAAGGGCGAAAAACTGCGTGTGAGCGTGCGCGTCCGCAATGAGAGCGATGTTGACGGTACGGAGACGGTGCAGCTGTACATTGCCGATCATGCGGCGTCGCGCGTAAGACCTGTCCGCGAACTCAAAAAATATAAAAAGGTGTTCGTGCCCGCGCACACGGAGACGGTCGCGGAGTTTTTCCTCTGCAACAAAGACCTCGCGTTTGCGCACGAAGACGGCGTATATGCGGAATCGGGTGAATACAGCGTTTTTGTGGGCGGCGATCCGTCAGCGCTTATTTCGCTGAATTTTGTTTACAACGCCGAAAAAATGCGGTATAATGGTGAACGAATCAAGACAGGGGAGCTGATCAAACCGTATGCCGAAACGCAAAGCGAGCAGCAACGGATATTATGAGCTGAAGTCCGACCTGTATTCGGACATCAAGCTGGAAAGGCGGCGGCTGGACTACGACATGCCCATGCACTTTCATCGCAATCTGGAATTTCAGTACATAGAGAGCGGCGAGTACCGCACGGTGATCGACGGGACGGAATATGCTTTCGGGAAGGATGAGATCGTCTTCATTCCCTATTGCTTGCAGCACAAAGCGGAGGCGAGTGAGGCGGAGTCCATTCTCGTCATCCTTCCCTATGCGGTCAGTCAGGATTTTGCGCCTTTTTTTAAGCACAAAACGCTGAACATCGAGATGAAAGACGCAGAGTTTAACAGGAAAAATATTCTGCCCGTGCTCGAACTCATCCTTTCCAATCCCTCGTACATCCGCAACCCTTTGGTCGCGAAGGGATACATCAACGTCATCTTCGGGCTTCTCGCACACCGCTACGGGTATGTGAAGTACGAAAATTTCTCCGATCAGAATTTCATTCTGGAACTGATCATGTTCATCGAAGAGCACAGCAGCGAGGACCTCACGCTCGACCGTCTGGCGGAACAGTTCGGTTATAATAAATTTTATCTCAGCAGGATATTCAACAAGACGCTGGGCGCTTCTCTCACCGACTACGTCAATCAGGTGCGCGTGCAGAAGTTTGTCAAAATGTACCGCGACCGCGGCGGGGCGGACAGTATCGCCGAGCTGGCGTTTGCCTGCGGATTTGAAAGCATCCCTTCTTTTTACAGGGCTTTCAACCGCGTGTTTTCCATGACGCCGAAGGAATATTTCGAGCTGGAGAAAGAAATATTCTGGTGATCCCACGGAATCTGCGGCGGAAAGATCTTCTTTCCGCCGTAAAAAATAAAGGAGCAGACATGAGCAAGGGAAGAGTGACCATTCCGACGGACGAGAGCTTCGCGGAAGGGACAAAAGAGATCGCAAAACTTTGGGGGGCGGACGCTGTCCGCGACTGTGACGGCACGGAACTTCCGAAAAACGTGAAAGAGTTGGCGGAGAAGGTGTACAACACCTATTTCATCGTCCGCGGCGACAACAGATGGGCGGAAAAGCATCCCGAGGAGACACACCGCACCTTTCTGATGAGCGCGCGCTTTCTCGCAGAGGGAAAACAACTTGTGATCGACCCCATGCAGGGGTATTTTGCGCAGCAGATACAACCCGATCGGGAAAACAAGGCGTACTGGGAAGTGTACGACCGCACGTCGGGAGCAAAGCATACCGACTGGTCCTGCGACGAAAAGACGGGCACCGTCGTCGTCAGGAACGCCCGTCCCATGCACGAATACACGGTCAACTTTATGGCGAAAGTGATCTGGCATCCCGTGCAGATCTACAACTATCTCACCAACAACTGGACGTGCGAGAAACAGAGGATGTACGACCCTGCCTTTCCGAACACGGCGGAGTACATAAAACGGCACATGGACGAGTGGTGCAAGGCGCATCCCGAGACGGACGTCGTGCGTTTTACCACTTTTCTCTATCAGTTTACCCTTATTTTTAACGAGAAGGGCAAGGAAAAATACGTCGACTGGTTCGGCTACGGGCTTTCTACCTCTCCCGCGCTTTTGCAGGCGTTCGAGAAGGAGTACGGCTACGCGCTCTGCTCGGAAGATTTTGTCCGCGCGGGCAACTACAACAGCCCTTTTCTGAATCCGGACAAGAAGTTCCTCGACTGGATGGATTTCGTCCAGAGAAAGGTGAGCGGCACCGTCCGCGGACTCGTCGACATCGTGCACGCGCACGGCAAAGAGGCGATGATGTTCCTCGGCGACGACTGGATCGGCGCCGAGCCGTACGGCAAATATTTTAAAGACATGGATCTCGACGCGGTGGTCGGGAGCGTGGGCGGCGGCGTGACCGTGCGTATGCTCTCCGAGATCCCGCACGTAAAATACAGGGAAGGCAGGTTTTTGCCTTATTTCTTCCCCGACACCTTCTTTGAAGGGAACGAAGACAATGCCGTCGCGGAGCTGGACCGCAACTGGACGACGGCGCGGCGCGCGCTTCTGCGCAAGCCCTTCGACCGCATGGGCTTCGGCGGCTATCTTTCGCTTGCGGCAAAATTCCCGAAGTTCGTCAGGCGCGCAGGGGAGATCTGCGACGAATTCCGCGACATCGTCGCCGCGGCGGGCAAGGCGAAACCGTACAGCGGCCTCACCGTCGCCGTCCTCAACGCGTGGGGCAGCCTCAGGAGCTGGCAGAGCCACATGGTCGCGCATGAGCTTTGGTATCAGCAGATCTATTCCTATCAGGGCATCCTCGAAGCGCTTTCGGGGCTTGCCGTCAACGTAAAATTCATTTCCTTCGACGAAGTGCTCAAATACGGCGTCGACAAGGAGATCGACGTCATCATCAACGTCGGAGATGCGTACACCGCGTTCTCGGGCGGCGATTACTGGGCGGACGACAGGCTTTCGGAGATCATCCGCGCATGGGTGCGCGAAGGGCACGGCTTCATCGGCGTGGGCGAACCGACGGCGTACGCGAAGGGCGGCAGATATTTCCGCCTTGCGGACGTCATGGGCGCGGACAAGGAACTCGGCTTTACGCTCAGCGAAGATAAGTACAATATCGAGAAGAAACAGCATTTCATCACCGAAGACGTGCGGGGCGAGATCGATTACGGCGAGGGCATGAAAAATGTCTATGCGCTGGAAGGTGCGGACGTGCTGGACATCGCGTTTTCGGACAGGTTCCGCCGCAGCGTGAACGTCGGCGAAGTCAAACTTACGGCGAACGAATACGGCAAGGGCAGGGGCGTGTATATCGCAGGGCTACCTTACAGCGCGCAGAACGCCAGGCTCCTGTATCGCGCCATGTTCTGGAGCGCGGGCAGGGAAGAGGAGATGTACAGGGCATTTTCTTCCGATCCCGATACGGAATGCACCTATTATCCCGAGGAAAAGAAGTATGCGATCGTGAACAATTCCCTGCGCGACGTCACCGCGACGTTCTATGATATGCAGGGAAAAGAGAGGGAGATTAAGCTCGGCGCACATCGTATCCTCTGGGTCATGGAATAAAACGCACGGACGAAGTCTGACCGCGCGTGCGGTTTAGATAAAAAAGGAGAGTTTTTCAGACATGAAAGGAATTCGTAATTTGGGCGTAATGTTGGATTGTTCCCGCGGAGCGGTGTATTCCGTTCCCGCACTGAAAAAATATATCGACGTGCTCGCGCGCATGGGATACGGCTCTTTGCAACTCTACACGGAAGACACCTACACGGTGGAGGGCGAACCGTATTTCGGCTATCTGCGCGGCAGATATTCCGAAGAGGAGATCAGAGAACTGGACGCTTATGCGAAACGCAAAGGGATCGAGCTCATTCCCTGCATCCAGACGCTCGCGCACCTCGGCGGCCCGCTGCGTTGGTCCGCATATGACGAATGCAGGGACATCGGAGACATTCTCCTCGCGGGCGAAGACCGCACGTACGAACTCATCGAAAATATGTTCCGCGCCTGCGCAAAGTGTTTTACGTCGCGCAATATCAACGTCGGCATGGACGAAGCACATCTCGTGGGCTTGGGACAATATCTCGACAAACACGGTTACAGAAACCGATTTGAAATTCTGAGCGAGCACATCGCCCGCGTCGCGGAAATCGCCGCGAAGTACGGTTTCAAGCCGATGATGTGGGGGGATATGTTCTTCCGACTCGCCAACAACGGGAAATACGAAGTTCCCGATCATCCCTTGGATCCCGAAGGGCTGCACATTCCCGAAAATATGCGCCTCATCTACTGGGATTATTATAACGAAAATGTCGGACATTACGACGGCATGATCAAGGCGCACAGACAGCTCGGCAGGGACACGGTGTTCGCGGGCGGCGCATGGACGTGGGCGGGCTTTGTGCCGCACAACCGCTTCAGCTTGCGCGCGAACGAGGCGGCGATGCGCGCCTGCGTCGACAACGGCGTGGAAGACGCGTTTTTCACCGTCTGGAAAGACGACGGCTCGGAAAGTTCGCTCTGGAGCAACCTTCCTTCCCTCTGGAGCGCGGCGGAAAATTCACGCGGCGTCTTCGATCGGGAAGAGATCGAAGCGGGATTTCATAAGCTCTTCGGCATCTCCATGGAGGATTTTCTCCTGTTGGATGAGCCTGACCGCGAACAGGATTCGGACAGCGTGCGCAACATCACGAAATATATGCTGTACAGCGATCCCTTCCTCGGTATATTCGACCGCACGGTTTCCTCGGAAAAGGAAGAACTCTTTGCCCGCCTGCGCGTAAAACTGGAAGAGCAGGCGAAGGGGAAATACGGCTACGTATTCCGCACGATCGCGGCGCTCTGCGCCGTTCTGGAAACGAAATGTCTTCTGGGCGTCCGTGCGCGCGAAGCGTATCTTTCGGGGGATAAGGGAAAACTTGCCGACGTCATCGCGCGTTTCAAAGAGACGGAAAAGCGGATGCTCGTATTTGCCCGTGTGTTCGAAGCGCAATGGGACAAGGAGTGCAAGCCGTTCGGATTTGAAAAGCACGATATCCGCCTCGGCGGCATACAGAAGCGGCTGGCGCACTGCCGCCGCAGGCTGGAGCTGTACGCGGCAGGCAAGCTTTCGGGCATCCCCGAACTGGAAGAGGAGATCCTCCCTCTGTCGAAGGAGACGGAAGACGGGAGATCCATTTATTCCAACGATTGGTTCAACGGCAGCATGATCAAATCGCACGGCTGAGCCCGGGCGCAAGGCGGCATGACCGCATAGGGCTGCGGCGCCGTCAAAATGGCGATATCTGATTTTACGGGATAACAGAAACCCTTTTCCGCCCGCGTCCTTTCCGGACGCGGGCGGGATTTTTTAAAACCGCCTTTGTGCGGCGGAGGACGGGAAAGGGATTTGTTGGGTCTTGCGTGATCGTGCGGACGCGTCGGAATGCTCTGTTTTTGCAGGATCGCCGCAAGCGGTAAAGTTTTTTGATCGACTGTGGGAAAGCAGGGGCTGGAAACGATCAAAAAAGGCAGGGTCTTCAGGAGTAAAAGTTCGCGGATCTTCTATATCTGCATCGTTGCTTTGCCCACGCTGCAATTCCTTACTTACGCCGAATATACGTATTATTATCGCGCAAATATTACTCCTACGTTCGAAGGCAAGGAAATCGAAGAAATAG
>CALVSU010000021.1 GCA_944359385.1 uncultured Clostridia bacterium
GTCCCTCTCACAAGTTCTTTCAGAGCTTGATTTTCTTCATTTGCCAACAAATTCATCTGTTTTCCTCCGCAAATATATCTCTCCGATGCCGCAAAAAGGCGTTTTTTTCTTTGTCTGCGCCGCGCAGCATATGCGGTGCGGCGCAGGTGTTACCCGATCGCCCTTTCGCTCCCGCTCCGCGCGTCCGTTTCGGAAAGATCACGCGCACCTGTTCTTTCCGCGCTCAGCGAGGGCGAGCTGAAAGCCCTTTTCGCATCGATCGAACCCGCCGCGCGCGCACGCCGTGCGGGCGCGGCTCCGAAATCCCGTTCGATCGCACCCACGGAATACAGCGGGGATAAATCGGCGGCAAGTTCATACAGTTCCTCCGCCCCTTCCGCAAAAAACTGCTCTTTCGCGCCGCCCAATAGAAAATATCTTTCGGAAACACTCTGTACAAAATGCGCGGTGAGCCCTGCCGCCAGGGCGAAATGCTCCCTGCACTCCGAAAAAATCCCCGCGCGCGAAAAGCATTCCTCCGCCGTCGGGATCCGAAGCGCGGAAAACGCCTCTTTTCCCGCGGCTTTTGCCGCCCTTTCCAGCCGTGCGGGATAGTCCGCGACAAAATAAGGCCTCAGCTTTCCCGCGGAAAAGAGCTGTACGTGCCGCGCCGCAAAAAAACGGAGCGCATGAAACGCCGCCGCCCCTTCGGAAAGAGAAAATCTCTCCTTCGCCAGGCGGGCAAAAATAAAAGCGGGGTACGCGGAAAATTCGCGCAGTGCGAGATGATACACCGTCGACGCGGCAAAGATCTCCCGCGGCGACGCGGCGCTTTCGCATAAGCTTTCCGCAGTACGCAGGAAAGAATATCCCTTTTCCCTGCGCTCACCCGTAAAAGCCGCGTCGATGTCCGTATCGTCCGCAAGGACCGCGCAGAGCGCCGTCTCCGCGAGCGCAAGCGCTCGATCCGCCCGTGCGATCTGTTCGTCGAAAAGCACCGCGTCGGGTTCCTTCACGGGATAATTCCCCTCCGTGCTTTCCCTGCAAAACAGCCCGCGCGCCGTCGGAGAAAGGGGCAAAACAATACAGAACGCACCGCGCAACGTGCAGAAAAACCGCGCCGCCGCCGCGCTCCGCTCCCCCGCGGCGACGACCATGCGTACGTCGTCGGGCAGAGAAAAAAGCCCCGCCGCCTTGTCCGTTTTGCCGAACAATACGCACAAAACGCGAAACCCTGCAAAATATCCGCGCAGGCGACCCATCAGCTTTGCTTCCGATTCGTCCGCAAGCAGAAGCACCTTTCCGCACGGCAGAAACTGCCGCACCCTGTCCGCTATGCCCGCATGGCTTTCAAAAAAAATTTTTGTCGCGATGCCGCGATCGCTCAACTTTTCCTTTAAAATATCCGAACACATAGAGAAAACACCGCCGTCAGAACTTCTTCCTCTTCTGTGTCCATGGCTCATGCCTCGTTTGCGTCATGAGCGCAAGTCGTTCTTTTATCGTCCTCGTTTTTTATCCCAGAAAATCGGAAAGCGCGCGCAACAGCCCGTCGTTTTCCTCCTTGGAACCCACCGTAATGCGGCAAAAATCTGCGATACGCGGCTTTGCAAAATGCCGCACCAGCACCCCCCTCTCGCGCAGTTCCTCATAGACCTGCCTGCCCGTCATCGAGCAGTGTTTCGCAAAAACGAAATTCGCACGGCTAGGCAGAACGGTGAATCCGCGTTTTTCCAGCGCCGCCGTCAGCCTCTCGCGCTCCGAAATGACCAGCGCGTTCATCTTTTTATAGTATTCGCTGTCCGAGATCGCCGCCGCACAGACTTCCTGACAGACCCTGTCCACGGGATAAGAATTGAAACAGTCGCGGCAGCGCTCCAATCCCGAGATGAGCGCTTTGTCCGCGATCGCATAGCCGCAACGTATGCCCGCCAGAGAATACCCCTTCGAAAAAGTCTTTACGACCACGAGGTTTTTGTGCGTTTTGATGAGCTTTGCCGCCGATTCGCCGAAAAAGGGCATATACGCCTCGTCCAGAATGACGACGCGATCTTCGTTCGCCTTTACGAAAGTCTGCACTTCTCCGAGCGGGATCCCCATGCCCGTGGGCGCGTTGGGATTCGCCACGATGACGCCCTGCGCGGGCATCGCCGTCAGCTTCGCAAGATCGAGCGAGAAATCCTCTTCCAGCGGCAAAATCTTCACGGGAATATGGAAAAAAGCGGCAAAAACGGGATAAAAAGAATAAGTGATGTCCGCAAACGCCGCGCCTTCCCCGTCCGCGTCGAAAAACGCGGGAAAACAAAACGCCAGGATCTCGTCGCTTCCGTTGCCGCAAAAGACATTTTCCGCCTCTACTCCCTCCGCAGCCGCAATCGCCTCCCGCAATTTCTGCATCTGCAGAGGCGGGTACAGCTTCAGCGACGAAAAATCGCAGTTTTCATAAGCCTTTAACGCCTTCGGACTGGGCGGATATGGGTTTTCGTTGGTGTTCAGTTTGATATACTTCCTGTCGGCAGGCTGTTCCCCCGCCGTATAAGGCGTGATCTCTCGTGCCGTTTTGCTCAGAAAATCTTTCATTTCACTATCCTTCGCAGGCAAAGCCTGCTTTTTTCGACCGTTCTTCTTTAATGCGGCGAAACCTTCTCCCGCCGCCGCGACGGCATTACCGTCTTCGCCGACGGCGTGCCGCAAGCACTCGCCCCGTCATCCGCGACGGCGTGCCGCAAACACTCGACCCGTCATCCGCGACGGCGTGCCGCAAACACTCGACCCGTCACCTGCGACAGTGTGCCGCACATATGCACCGCCCCGATCTTTGACAAAATCATGATACATTTTTTCATAAAAAAAGTCAAGCGGCGAGGGCTTTTGCGTGCCCGCGCTGCGCTTTTTCGACAAAACTTTTCAATTTCTCAGATTTTCCGCCCGCCGCCGCGATTTTACGCGGCGGCGGGCGGAAAACTTTTTGCCTTCTTTCCGAACACGGCGAATGCGCAAGATCGCTCCTTGTCTGCACGCACAACAAAGCCTATGCGGCAAAAACTGCGGACAGAACCCTATTGCAAAACTTAATTAAAAATTTTTCGAAAAGACCTCAGCAAGCCGCCTCGAAAAAAATGCAAAAATAAAAGAGCAGAACGAACGTTCCGCCCCCGATTTTGCATATCCTGCGCGGAATTTTCCTTCCCCGTCAGGCTGTTGCGCCTTGCGGCGCGCAGGCGATGCCCCCTCGGCGCCGCCTTTACGACTTGATTATAGGTTTCTCCTGTATAAACGCTGTCTTGCTTTTGTAATAAAAACGTAAATCTTTCTGCCATGTCGAAAAGAAAGGCGCGCGAGCGCGCATTTTTACGTCCCGTTATTCCCCTCTTGCGCACAGTTTTTTCAGCGCGGCAAACACGCCGCGCGCACTGCACGTTTCTGCCTCGATAAAATGCTCCGCTTCGGAGATATCCCAAAGATAATGCGCGTCGGAATCGGTGATCTGCGGCAGTTTCACCCCAGAATCCACCGTACACTCGACCATCTCAAAGCCGAGCGAATCATCGAAAAATCCAAGAACACCTATAATGCCGTTGGATTGTTTGTCGATATGCGCGGGGATCGCAATGCCGCCAAACCCCTTTACGAGCGCGGCGACATCCTCCACCGATACGCCCGAACTGACGATGAGAAGGTGCTCTTCTTCTCCGATCACCTCGTCCTTCTCGTTCATGATAAGCTGTCTGCCGAACACCTCCGGCCTGTTTGCGATCTTCATGCGCCGCGAAGAGATATGCTCTTCCAGCTTTTGAAGATCTTCGTACCGCTCAAAGAGACACAAAATGTGGATATCTTCGCTCGTGGTAAGTTCCATTGCGGGCAAAACGACCAAGCCGTTTTTTCTGCCGACCGCCATTACGGCGGGGCAGTTTTTCCCCGTGTTGTGATCGGCGAGCGCGATGACGTTCAGTCCCTTCAAAAGCGCCATGTTCACGATGTTGTTCGGCGTGTTGTCCTCGTCGCCGCAGGGGCTCAGGCAGGAATGAATATGAAAATCGTAATAAAGTTTCATGCTTACCCTACCCCTCATCAATTCTTATGTTCCGCGCCGCATAAAACCGTCAGATCCCGCAGAGGGAAGCGACGCGCTTTGTCTCTTCGAAGACGTTTTCTTTTGCGCCGAGCAGCCAGATGTTCTGCATTTTCGCGCGGGCAAGAAGCGCATCGTCGGGCGCGACCCCTTCGCAGAGCAGAATGCACGCGCAGTCTATGAGCGTTGCGACCGCCGCGACGTTCACGTTGTTCATGACGGTGAGCCACGCGCAGGAATCGGGCGCGCGGGAGATGATGTTGCTGAGAAAATCCCCGCAATATCCGTTTTCGATCTCCCTGTCTTCCCCTTCTGAAAAGACGGTATACCCCGCTTTTTCGGCAAGTTCCGCAACTTTCATTTGCGTTCCTCCAGTTTCACGCAATCCAGCGTACCGCCGCTGACGACCACGTCTTCCGCATGACAGCGGCAGGTCGGCGCGCCGCAGGCGCCGCAATCGATGCCCGGCAATTTTTTGAGATATTCCTCCACCTTCATCAGCTTCTGCATGGCGGCGAAACGATCGCTGTCCAGACGGAAGGAGGTGGAAGGCGCGGGCTGTTTGTCCCAGATGAAAAAGCTCTCGTCCAGACCGTAATCTTCCATCGTGGCGGGAGGTATGCGCATTTTTTCGGCGAGTTGGCGCATTCTGTTGCGCGCGATGAAGGGGTTTTCCACGTTCAGCACCCCGCCGACACAGCCGCCCGGGCACATATTCAGCTCCACGAAGTCCGCGCCGTCCAGCTTGCCGTCGCTCATCTCCGTCAGAAGTCCCAAAACGTTCCGCACGCCCGAGCAATGGATATAATTGCCCAGCCCCAAGGAATTGCTCTCGCCGCCCGAAGAACCCCATCCGAGCCCCGAATAGCCGCATTTGCCGAGCTTTCTCGGGTTTTTGATCTTGTTCATCTTGTCGACAAGACGGAAATAAATATCGCTCTGGGACAGAACGCCCGATATGTATTTTTCGTTGGAAACTTCCTCTTTATGGAGCGAATACACCTTCGCGGGACAGGGCGAAATAAAGAAGATGCCGATGTCGTCCGCAGGCACGCCCTTTTCGATCGCCTGTTTCTTCGCGAGCTTTGCCGCGATCTTTGCGGGCGCGTAAACGGGCAGCATATGATCCGCAAGCTCGTGGAATTTGAGAAGAATGAGCTCCGCCACCGCAGGGCACGCTGTACTGATCACGGGACGGACCAGATCTTTTTTCTCCATCAGCCGCTTGGAGCAATCGGTCACCAGCTCCGCCGCGAGCCCGACTTCGAACACTTCGTCAAAACCGAGCGCCAGAAGCCCTTCTATGACGTAGTTCGGATCGTCCAGATTGTTGAACTGTCCGAACAGCGAGGGAGACGGCAGCGCGATCGTGTATTTATAGCTTTCCACAAGATCGAAACTGTCATAGACGGGCCGTTTCGCACCCCCCTTGCAACTGCGCACGCATTCGCCGCAGTTGATGCATTTATCGTATAAAATTTTCGCCTTGCCGTTCACGATGCGGATGGCCTCCGTAGGACACCGCCTCATACAGGTGATGCATCCGATGCATTTTTCACTGTCGAGAACGACCGTTTTCAGCGTGACCGCCATTTTCTCACCCTTTCCAAGATATTTTTCTTCGTCTGCGCGACCGCTGATGCCCGAGATCTTCTATCGACGCATCTGTCTGCGCTCAGAAATTGATACGCAAAAACACCGTCGTGCCCACGCCCACCGTGGAATCGATCTTCATCTCGTCGCTGTATTTTTTCATGTTCGGAAGCCCCATGCCCGCGCCGAAACCGAGACTGCGGATATTCTCCGTCGCCGTCGAATACCCCGCCTTCATTGCAAGATCGATGTCAGCAATGCCGGGACCGCGGTCTTTGAGATAAATATCGATGCGATCGGGATAGATCTCCACTTCCGCCTTCCCGCCGTGCGCGTGAATAACCATGTTGATCTCTCCTTCGTACATCGCGATCGCGACGCGGCGGACGGACACGGGCGAAACGCCCATCTGTTTCAAAGTGCGTTTGACGCTTTCGCTCGCATTGCCCGCGGAAGAAAAGTTCTCCCCGTCCACGTCGTATTCAAATTTTATGCATTCCATTTCAGCCACCGAGCCCGTTCGTATACAGAATGCCGCAGGCGACAAACAAACGCTTGTCCGTGCTCAGAAGCACGATGCCCTTCTCTTTCGCAAGATCGATCACGGGCTGCTCGGGACGCTTCCCGCGCACAAACACGATGCAGAGCATATCCATCATCTCCGCCGTGCGCACGACCTGCGGATTCAAAAGCCCCGTCAAAAGCACCGATTGGTCTTTCACATACGCGAGAACATCGCTCATCATGTCCGAACCGCAAGCGGTATGGATCTCCGTGTCGAGATGTTCTTCGCCGCAAAGGATCTCCGCGTCCAGCAGTTTGACTACTTCCCTGATTGTCATAAATGATCTCCCCGATATAAAATATCTCCGCGCGCCTGCGCGCGGCTTGTTCGCGGCAAAAGCCGCAATAGTTCCGTTCAACGGTACAATCATACCACATAAACGCGTATTTTTCAACAGGTTTTACAATTTTCGGCGGAAAAAAGAAAAACGGCGCCGACCGCGCCGTCTGTTTTCTTACATTTATACCGTTTACACACATTCCGCTTACACTGCATTCCCGCACTTATATGCACTACGCAAAGAGCGCCATGACGCCGACAGACGCATATCCCACCGCAATGCTGATCAGGTAGATCGCAACGAAAAGAAGCAGTGTCCTTACGATGTTTTTCGGATTTTTGAACAGTACCACAAAACCGAGCCCCGCATTCGCACAGAGCCCCGCAATACAACTGCCGAAAGAAATATACCCTTCGATGAAAGCGTTGGTCAGGATCACGCTGCTCGCGCAGTTCGGGATCATGCCGACCGCCGCCGCAACGAGCGGCTGCACTCCCTCGCTTCTTTGCAAAAACGCCGAAAAGCGATCTGCGCCCACAAAATGAATGATCAGTCCGAAAACAATATTCACCGCGAGGATATACGCGAAGATCTCCGCCGCGTGCAGGAGCGGGTGCAGGAAATAACTCTTGAATTTGCTGTCTTCCTCGTGATCGTGTCCGCACGCCGTGCCGTGGATCTCTTCCTTTTCGGAAAGCTCACTGAGCTCCTCGTGCCTGAATACGGCGTTCGCGGCATACCCCACCGCCACAGCAACGAGAAATTTCACCGCGATCATGGGCATGATCCATGCCGCGCGCGTCCCGTCGGCAAGCAGGAGGATGAATGCTTCGTCGCTCGTGGCGAGAAAGACGGCAAGCACCGTCCCCGTACGGATCAGCCGCCTGTCGTACAATTTTGCCGCCATCACGGAAAAACCGCATTGCGGAATGATCCCCGTCGCCGCGCCCAACAGCGGCGCCAGACCGCCGCGCAACACGTTTTTGTTCTTTGAAATGTTCGTCCTGTGTTCCAGTATCTCGATAATGATATAGATGAGGACCAGAAACGGAAACAATTTTAAACTGTCAAGCAGTGCGTCTAAAAATACTTCGCCCATAATCTACCCAATCGGCATTTTCCGCCGCAGGCGCGCAAATTGTACGCCATCAACCGCGAAATTATATCAAATATCCCGACAAAACGCAAGCATTTCTCCCCAAAGCGCCATAACGTAACCGCACGGTTGCCCCGGATCCTCGCTCGCGATCACGGAAAATCTCTAAGAATAACGACTCAGCCGCCTAGATCCTTACGCAAAACGGCAAAAGCCCGCAGAGAGATCGGCGGCTACTGCAACGGGTCACGAGAAAAGCCCTCCGTGATCGGAGGGCTTTCGTATCGCTTGGCAAATTACTCTTCTTTGTTCTCGTCTTCCGCATTTTCTGCGTTTTCCGCATCTTCCGCAGGTGCTTCCGCCTGTGCTTCGGCAGCGGCTTTCGCTTCCGCTTTTTCCTTCTTCGCGGCAGCGCGCGCTTCGCGGCGCATAGCGGCTTTCTCTTCCTTCGTGACGACCCTGTTCTTCTCGATGATCGCCTGCATCTCCTGCGGCGTCAGAGGGACAAAGTTGGAAGAAGACTCGTTTTCTGCGGTGACTTCATAGCCTTCGTCTCTCGCAAGGATAGACATTTCGGTCGCACCGTCGAAGAGGTGGATATGGCGCGCGTCCATGGCGAGCTCGATGACCTCGCCGCGGTTGACGATGCTTCTGGAATCGATCTTCGCGACCATGTAGGAAGAATCTGCGATGGACTCGGTAGCGTTTTCCGCATCTTCGCCTTCTTTGAAATCGAGTTTGCTGTAAATGAGCGTTTCCGCGCCGAGCTTTTCGACGACTTCCACAAACGCTTTGACGACGGTATCGGGCGAAGCGGAAATGAAGCTCTCCTCTTCGTGGATATCTTCGGGACGGACACCCAGAACGATGGGTTTGCCCGTATTGACATAATCGTTGATATTTCTGATCCTCGCTTCGACCGTCTTGGGAAGAAGGATCTTGTTGTTGTTCACGAATTCGACGTAAACTTTATTCTTGGACTTGGTGAGAGTCGCAGGGAAGAAGTTCATCTGCGGCGTGCCGATAAAGCCCGCAACGAACTGGTTGATCGGATAGTCGTACAGGTTCTGCGGGGTGTCGACCTGCTGCATGAAGCCGTCTTTCATGACGACGATACGCGTACCCATCGTCATAGCCTCGATCTGGTCGTGCGTGACGTAAATGAACGTCGTCGCGAGACGGGCATGCAGTTTGGAGATCTCCGTCCTCATCTGTGCGCGCAGTTTCGCGTCGAGGTTGGACAGAGGTTCGTCGAGCAGGAAGACCTTCGGCTCACGGACGATCGCACGGCCGAGCGCGACACGCTGGCGCTGACCGCCGGACAAAGCCTTCGGTTTACGGGTGAGGTAATCGGTGATGCCGAGGATGGCGGCAGCCTCTTTGACCCTTTCGTCGATGATCTGTTTGGGCACTTTGCGCAGTTTCAGACCGAACGCCATGTTGTCGTAAACGGTCATGTGCGGATACAGAGCGTAGTTCTGGAACACCATCGCGATATCCCTGTCCTTCGGCACGACGTCGTTGACGAGCTTGCCGTCGATGTACAGTTCGCCCTTGGAAATTTCTTCCAGACCCGCGATCATGCGGAGGGTCGTGGATTTACCGCAGCCGGAAGGTCCGACGAATACGATAAATTCTTTATCTTTAATATCCAGGTTGAAGTCCGTGACGGCGGTTACGCCCGAAGGATAAACCTTGTAGATACCTTTCAACAAAAGGCTTGCCATAAATGTTTCCTCCCTAACAAGTTTTTAAACTTTACTATATCTATTTTACATCAAAGCAAAAAAAAAGACAATGGGCAATTATTACAAATAATGTCCGACATAATGTTAATTTTGCCCAACCGCTTTTTATCGTAAGAAAAACGGAAAGGGCAGGCCCTTTAATTTTTTCGTTTACGCAGTTGAATTTCCGGCGTCCGTATGATATAATAAAGATAAGGATGCGCGGCACCTTCTCCGCCTGCGCGCCCCTTTTTTCAACGGAGGCAGACATTTTCATGGATATCAATAAATATTCGCCGAAATTCAAAGTGAAAGGCAAAGATCTTCTGCACCTTGCAGACCTCACCGCCGAAGAGATCTTCGAATTTTTATACGCCGCCAAGGCAATGAAGAAAAAATATAAGGTCGGCGAAACGGTCAATCTCCTGCACGGCAAAACGATCGGGCTTCTTTTCGGGAACGTTTCGACCAGAACGCGCATTTCCTTCGAACTCGGCATACGCCAGATGGGCGGCGACTCCATCTTCCTTTCCAGACAGATCACCCAGCTTTCCCGAGGCGAAAGCGTCCGCGACACCGCCGTCATGCTCGGAAGATACGGGCTCGCGGGGATCGTGCTGCGCGGTTTCCCCGACGCGGAGCTCGAAGAATTCGCACAGTACAGCGAGATCCCCGTCATCAACGGCATCAACGATACATCCCACCCCCTGCAGGTGCTTTCCGATCTTTTCACCGTCTGGGAGAAAAAGGGGAAACTCGATAATCTCAAGATCGCCTATGTCGGCGACGGCAACAACGTGGCGAACACCCTCATCATGGGCTGCACCAAGTGCGACATGACCGTGGCGATCGCCAGCCCCAACGGATACAGTCCCGCAAAATCAGTCGTGGAGCGCGGTATGCAGTTCGGCGACATCCTCATCACCGACAACGTCGCCGAAGCGGTAAAAGACGCCGACATCGTCTACACCGACGTTTTCATCTCCATGAACGACGAAGACGACGAGAAGAAAAAGGCGAAATTCGCAAAGTTCCGCGTGACGCCCGAGGTGATGGCGTTCGCCAAGCCTGACGCGCTCTTCATGCACTGTATGCCCATCCGACGCGGCGAAGAAGTTTCCGCGGAAGTCGCCGACGGGCCGCAGTCGATCATGTACGACCAGGCGGAAAACAGGCTGCACCTCAACAAAGCTGCCCTGGCACTCCTGCTCAGCAGAGAAAAACACGGCGCATAGAGGATTTCCTGAAACGCCCCTGCTTCGGCAAAAAATACACATGAAAGACATAAAACGCCCCGCTGTTTCCGCTTTGGCGGAAACAGCGGGACGTTTTTGACAGAGAGGCCGGCGTCCGTTGCGGGACGCCAGCCTCTTCTTATAAATTCTTTGTCTGTCCTTCTTCTGAAAGGCACAAAGCATCGGGCGCACGCAACTTTCGGCGGTTGCGCGCCGGCTTTCTTTAACGCGGCGAAGCCTGACGGCGGGTAACCTGACAATGCACTGTTTCACAGAGCGCGGCAGGGATTGCCTGCGCACAGCTTGACAATGCGCGGCACGGTCTGACAGTGCGCGGTGCCTGTTTGCGGCGGCTTTAAGCGAGTTTTTCGGCGATGGCGCGCAGGAACTCTTCGGAACCGAGTTTGACGGGCGTAACGCCTTCCGCACGGAACAAGGGAACGAGATCGCCCGTCATCTTCCCTTCTTCGATCGCGGAAACGGTCGCCTTTTCCAGTTTTTTCGCGAACGCCGTAAGCTCGGGGATGCCGTCCAGCTCACCGCGCTTTGCGAGCGCGCCCGTCCAGGCGAAGATGGTCGCGACGGAGTTTGTCGACGTCGCTTCCCCTTTCAGATACTTATAGTAATGGCGTGTGACCGTGCCGTGCGCCGCTTCGAACTCATAGTTCCCGTCGGGCGATACGAGCACGGAAGTCATCATGCCGAGCGAGCCGTATGCGGTGGCGACCATGTCGCTCATGACGTCGCCGTCATAGTTTTTGCAAGCCCACAGCACGCCGCCCTCCGAACGCACGATGCGCGCGACGGCGTCGTCGATGAGGGTATACATATACTCTATGCCCGCCGCCTCGAATTTCGCTTTATATTCCTTCTCGTAGAGATCGTTGAAGATGTCCTTGAAATGGTGATCGTATTTTTTGGAGATGGTGTCTTTGGTCGCGAACCAGAGGGGCATTTTCACGTCGAGCGCATAGTTGAAGCAGGAACGGGCAAAGCTCTCGATCGACTTGTCGGTATTGTGCACGGACTGCACGATGCCGCCGCCCTTTGCAAAATCCTGCACGAGCAGTTTTTCCTTGACGTTCCCCTCTTTGTCTTCCACCAGAAGATATGCCTTGTCCCCCGCCGCCGTGCGCGTTTCCACGCCCGAATACACGTCTCCGTAGGCGTGACGCGCGAGCACGATGGGCTTTTTCCAGCCGGGAATATAGGGCGTGATGCCTTTTGCGAGGATGGGCGCGCGGAACACCGTTCCGTCGAGAATGCGGCGGATGGTGCCGTTCGGACTCTTCCACATCTGTTTGAGCTTGTATTCCTCCACGCGCTGTGCGTTGGGCGTGATGGTAGCGCATTTCACGCCGACGCCGTATTTTTTGTTCGCGTTCGCCGCGTCGACGGTGACCTGATCGTCCGTTTTGTCACGGTTGACGAGCCCCAGGTCATAATACTCCGTTTTCAGTTCCACGAAGGGAAGGATAAGGATCTCCTTGATCCACTGCCAGAGCACGCGGGTCATTTCGTCGCCGTCCATTTCGACGATGGGTGTTTTCATTGCGATCTTTTTGTTCATTTTTCAGGACCTCTGTTTGTTTTATCCTGTTTATTTTAACAAATCGCAGAAAAAATGACAAGCGTTTGCCGAAGGCGGGCGGGAATTTCCCCGCCCGCCTTCGGCAATTTTTTATGCGGTCTTCCGCGCGTGCAGTTTCTTTCAGCGCGTGCGCGGCGCTTTTCCGCCCTTCGCGGGCAACGCGTTCAGAACACCGCAATTTTTCAGCATCTTTTTGCTTTGCGAGACCCGCGCATCCTCGATGCCCTGCGCGATCAGGTCGTTCATCAGGCGCGCAAAGCCCGCAAGGCTCTCGGAAAACAGATAATACGCGAGCGAGCCCGGGACGGTATTCATCTCGTTGAAATACACTTCCCCGCCGCTGACGATGTAATCCGCGCGGACAGGTCCGCGCAGGTCCAGTCTCCTGTACAAAAGTTTCGTATACGCTTTGGCGCGCGCCGCGATCTCGGCGGGAACGTCCGCAGGAAACACGCGCGAGTGCTCCTTCCCGCCGCCCGATATGTATTTATCGCCGAAAGTGAGGATCTTGTGCGAAGTGAGCGGTTCTTCGCATTCGGAAACGACGATATCGCCCTCTTTTTTATATGCGGCGCAGTTGATCTCGCGGCGGTCGGAAAGATATTTTTCCGCGATGAGCACGCTGTCGTAGGAAAACGCCGATTCCAGCGCACGGACGAGCGACGCTCTGTCTTCCGCGACGAAAATGCCGATGCTCGACCCCTGCCGCGCCGGTTTTACGATGACGGGATACCCCAGTCTCTTTTCCACGCAGCGCACCGCGAACGCCGCGCGGCGGGCGTATTCCCGCTCCCCGATGCGAAAATAGGGCGCCGTCCTGATGCCCAGCGCTTTGGCGACGAGCTTGGTCGCCCCCTTATCCATGAATACGGAAGATGCCAGCAGATCGGGCGACGCGTTCGCGATCGAATTGAGCGCGAAGAGCGCCGAAACGGCGCCGTCCTCCCCGCCCATGCCGTGACAGCAGTTGACGCCGCAATCGATCTTCGCGATTTCTCTGAGCTTTTTCCCCTTGCGCACATACAGCGCGCCGTCCGTAAAGAGCGCTTCGGGCGCCTTCCCTTCCACGCCGCCGCGGAAAGCGGACACGTCAAAGAGCGCTTCGCCCGTGTAGAATTTCCCCTCCTGCGAGAGATAGACGGGATATACGTTGTAAGCGGAGCCGTCGATCACGTTTGCCGCCATGGTGCCCGTGATGACGGAGATCTCGTTTTCGCACGACCTGCCGCCGAAAACGACGGCTATATTTTTCTTTGCCCTGTCCATAAAAAAACACCTCCGCAAAAGATTTTTTGCTTTGGTGCTTCTCGCGTATTCACGCGTTTCTCGTACAAAGGCACTGCGAAACGCCGTGATCTGAGAAACAACCGCCGTTCGCCGACACACAGGGTCGGCTCTGCGGCGTTTTTCTCTCTGCGGCGTCGCGGCAAAATATTTTACGCAAGCATTTACAATTCTTGCAAATGCTATGCTCTTATGTATTTGCCGCTCCTTATTTCCAAAAATCTCACACCGCTACGCGCGTTGCGATTTTTGGAAGCCTTAATTTAAGGGCTTTCCTACTATGGCAATTTTCGCATTCACTCTTTTTCGACAAGCCGCAAGTATGCGGCAAATTGAGTGCGCTTTTTGAAAAACGTGGTTTTCAAACGCACCTTTAATTATTTAAACAATCTTGCGAAAAAGCAAAAATGACACTTTTTGCTTTTTCACTCAATTTGCCAACGCTTTGGCTTACGGAAAGGGTGAAAACGCGCGATTGCGTATTATGCGTGCCCTTAAATATCGCGCGGTGAGGGGAAAGCCGTATGGGTTTCCCCTCAAATCACGGAAAATCGCAGGCGTCAGCTCGCCGAGATTTTCGTGAACACCTTTTAATTATAAATATCCGGCAGGTCGTTGAGGAAAAGCACGGCGTCTCCCGCCTGCAGATTGCCCGACAAGATCTCCTCCGCCGCCAACAGCGTGGGTACGACCCTGATCTTTTCCGCGTCGCCGCCTGCCGCGAGATAACCGCGTTTTACGGCGGTCACGAGAGTCGCGCCGACCAAAATGACCATATCCAACCCGACGAGCTGTTCTCCGAGCGCGGCGTTCTCCTCTTCTTCCAGCACGCCCAGCTCCACGAGCCCGGGGGTCACGACAAATTTTCTGCCGCCGAACAGCCGCAGTACTTCCACCGCCTCTTTTGCGCCGCGGATATTGGCGTTATATGCGTCGTCGAGAATGGTCACGCCGTGCGCCACGTAAGGCTGCAGGCGGTGCGGAACGTAGCCGATCTTTTCGATGCCTGCCGCGATCTCTTCTTTCGTCAGTCCCAGCTTATACGCGACCGCAGCCGCCAGTGCGATGTTGCGCGCGTTGTGCGCGCCCAGAAGCCTGGTATGCGCCTTGATCTCCAAAATGCCGAGCGCGAGGGTAAAATCTGTTCCGTTCGGGCCGCACTTGATCTCGTGCGCGCCGCATTCGCCGTGCCCGCCTACGGACACTTTTGTCAGTTTTGCGGCGGCGACGTCCAGTTTGTCTGTATTTTCGTCGGAAGCGACAAAGGCAAATCCGCCCTCTTTCGTCCCTGCGAGGATCTCGCCCTTCGCGCGGATCACCCCTTCGATGCTGCCGAACGTCTCCGTATGCTGCGCGCAGATACCCGTGATCACGCAATGATCGGGGCGGACAAGTTCGCAAAGTTCGCGGATATCTCCTTCCCTGCGCGCGCCCATTTCCGCAATGAATACGTCGTATGCGCCGAGATCGGTCTTTTCGATCGCCTTTGCGATGCCGAGCGGCGTATTGTACGATTCGGGGGTGGCAAACACCTTATATTTTTCCGAAAGGAGCGCCGCGATAAAATTTTTCACGCTCGTCTTTGCGAAACTGCCCGTCACGCCGATCTTCACGCAATCGGCGGCGTCCAGTTTCGCCTTGGCGGCTTTCAGGTATTTTTTATTTTTTGCGTTCGAAAAGGGTTTTTCGAGCACGTTGCCCGCGCGAAGGAGCGCGGGAAGCAGAACGGGAAGCACCGCCAGCGGCAGATAGCGAAGATGAGACACAAGCGCGATCTCCGCATAATAAGCGGCGGCGTTGACCCCGACCGCAAGCGCGGCGGCAAGAACAAACGTGCATACGCAGAAGAGCGCATACACCCGCTGTGCGCGCGCAGTGGAGACGAGCGGCACTTTGAGCGCCTTTCTGTCCGCAGCGCAGTAGACCGCCACGAACACGGGAAACGGGAGCAAAGATATGTACGCAGACCATTTTCCCGTAAAGGAAAAGACGAGCGCAAGCACCGCCGACGAAAGCGCGATCAGGAGCATGAGCAGGATAAAACGGGAATAGACCATATTCCCCTTTCTCCTCGTCCATGCGGCGAACCTCTTTCCGTCATACCCCGACTGTTGCAGGGCACCGAGCATTTTAAACCCGCAAAGGGGCAAAAGCAGGGCGAGCGCGAGGGCGATCACGGCGTATTCCGCTATATTTTCAAGTGCAAACATATGTCACCTTCCTCATCTTTGGGTAATTATCTGAAAAACTCCCGCGCCACGGCGTTGAACCTGGCAGGATCTTCGCAAAAACAGAAATGCCCCGTTGCGGGCAGTACGACGAGCGCGGAACCGCGCGTCTTTTCATGCAACGTTTCAGCCATATAGAGGGGCGTCTCGGCGTCCTTTTCCCCGAAAACATACAGCGTTTCGGCACGGATGCCCGCAAGACAGGGCGTCAGATCTTCGTTGACGATCTTCTTGTAACTCTCGCGCATGAGCGGGGACAGCGTGCGGTATTCGGAAGAACCGAACCTGCGCTCGGCAAATTTCGGCGCAAATTTCTTCACAGTACGATAGGCGCGCACTTTCAGACGATAGGAAATCCCGCGCCTGGGCGGTATGCCCGCGCATCCCGTCAGGAGCGCTTTTTTAAAAAGATCTTCCCGCCCGCTCAACAGTTTCAGCGCGACCCGCCCGCCGAACGAATGCGCGACCAGCCGCGCTTTCCCGATCCCCAGCGAGCGTATGAAACGCGCGGTGAAATCGGCATAATCCCCGACGGACCACGGCGCGTCTAGCGGCGCGCTCTTTCCGAATCCGGGAAAATCAAACGCCGTCACCCTGTAAAACGCGGAAAAATACTTTATCTGAAAGTAAAAACTCTCCTTCGAAGACAGATAGCCGTGCAGAAAGACGAGGTCTTCCCCTTCGCCCTGTCTGATCAGAGATATCTCTTTTCCCTCAAATAAAATGGCTTCCCCTCCCGAAAATCATCCGCCGTCCGAATCACGGCGAGCGCGTCAAGCCGCATTTTCGCAAGCCGTTCTGACTGCGGCGGTCACGTCAATCCGCGTTTTCGCAAGCCGTTCTGGCTGCGGCGGTCACGTCAATCCGCGTTTTCG
>CALVSU010000022.1 GCA_944359385.1 uncultured Clostridia bacterium
CAGGCCCGACGGGTCCCAGCGGCGCAACGGGCGCGACAGGTCCGACGGGTCCGATAGGCCCGACAGGTCCGACAGGTGCGACGGGTGCGACGGGTCCGACAGGCCCGACGGGTCCCAGCGGCGCGACGGGTGCAACAGGCCCGACGGGTCCCAGCGGCGCGACAGGTGCGACAGGTGCGACGGGCGCAACAGGCCCGACGGGTCCGACAGGTCCCAGTGCGCCTTTGGAAACGATCAGCGCGTATACCACTCCGACCAGCCCTGTGCAGGACAATGCCGCAGCGGAATTCGACTTAACGGGACAGCAAAACGGAGACGCACTGACGCATACGGCGGGAAGTTCGGACATCACGATCAATCAGCCGGGGACTTACCTTGCGACGTTCAGCGGTTCAGTCTCGCCTTCGTCGGATGCGTCGTATCCTGTTTCCAACCTTCTGACGCTGCAACTGAACGGAACGAATATTCCCGGTGCGGCGGCGCAACACGTTTTCAACGCATCGGGCGAAACCTCTTCCCAAACCATATCGGCGATCTTCAACGTCACGAGCACCCCTGCGACGCTGAGTGTAAATTCCAGCGGCGGCACTTTTAATTTATCCAACTATTCGCTGAACGCATATAAACTGGGCTGAGATCGCATACGACAGCTTTGCAAGACGTTGTGCGAAAAGACAATCAGTCGAAAGAATTTTTTCGGCGCAAAAGACCGCGGCATACAAAATGTGTGCATGAGAACGGGGAACGGAAAAGAGAGATCTTTTCCGTTCCCTTTTTACGCTTGACGTACGGCGAAAAAAGTTTTATGATAGAGAAAGAGGAAAAACTTATGATACGCACCGATATGCACACGCACACTTTTTTCTCGCAGGACGGGAGAGAAGATTTGCGGAATATGCTTGAAAAAGCCGTATCGCTCGGGCTCAGATATTACGGAACGAGCGAACATTTTGATTATGATTATTGGAAACGAGGGCTTCTGATCGGCGGAAAACAAGTCCGCCAGATCGACGCCGACGCATATTTTGCGCGCGCACGCAGGCTGCAACGGGAATATGCGGACAAAATACGGTATCTTGCCGGATGCGAATTTGCCTACGAAAACAGCTCGGCCGCACAAGAATTGTACCTGAAAACCGCCGACAAATTTAAGCCTGACTATATCATCAACAGCGTGCACGTCTGCCTGGGCAATGACTGTTATTTCCCCGAATTTTTTGCGGGAAAGAGCAAGGAATACGCCTACAACGCCTATCTGTACCGCGTTTTGGAAAGCCTCGACGCGCCCTATCCTTACGACGTGGTCGGCCACATCGGCTATTGTTCGCGCAACGCGGTATACAAAGACGCAAAGCTCAGATATGCGGAATATGCGGACGTGCTGGACAAGATCCTTATAAAAATTATAGAAAAAAACAAGATCCTCGAAGTAAACACCTCCTCCAAGACGGCAGGGAGCGACTTTCTGCCCGATACGGACATCCTGGAACGGTATTTTTCGTTAGGGGGGAGAAAGGTGCTCTTCGGCTCGGACGCGCACGACGCATTTCGCATCGCGGACAAGCGCGAACAGGTTTCCGCCGCGCTCAGCAAAATCGGTTTTACCCGTCTGACAGTGCCTGTACGCGGGGAATTTATCCAAGAAGAACTCTGACCTTTTCCGTATACGCAGCGCCGTATTCCTCTCCGCCTCCGCGCGCTGTGCACGCTTTTCCCTGCAAGACTGCAAAACCGAAACAATGCCTGACCGCCCGCAAAAAGGGGCGGCAGATTTCAGATTTTATAATAAAGGGCCGCCCGAAAAAGTCTATGCTTTTTCGGGCGGCCCTTTTTCAGTCTTTGTCCTGCGCATAAATTTATTCAGTCTTTGTCTCGCACCGTGAATTTATAGAGTTCGCTTTTGGAAACGCCTCTGTCTTTGGCGGCGGCTTTGAGCGCCTCTTTGCGACTCATGCCGCGGCTTTCGTAATAGGCGATGTGTTCCTGTTCGGAAAGGGCATTGAGCGGATTTTCGCGCTCCGACGCGCCTTTGACGAGAAGGACATACTCCCCTCTCTTTTCGCCCGCCAGACCTTCGGATAGCAAAAAATATTCCGCGCTTTCGTGGATCTTGGTGATCTCGCGCACCGCGCAGGCTTCTCTATTGCCGAAAGCTTCATAAAGCAAACCGATATCCGCGTCGACGTCCTGCGGAGCGCTGTAAAAGACGAGCGTTCCGCCAAATTCGGCAAATTCGCGCAAAAATGCCCTCTTTTCGGAATTCTTTCCGCGCAAAAAGCCCAAAAACGCAAATTTGTCCGCAGGAAAACCCGAAAGCACCAGAGCCGCCACAAAGGCGCACGCGCCCGGCACGAGGGTATATTTCTCCCCCGCGTCTTTGAGCGCGTTGACGAGAATATTCCCGGGATCCGAGATAACGGGTGTGCCCGCATCGGTAACGACGGCGACCGTTTTCCCTTCTCTGACGAGAGAAAGCAGTTTTTCCGCCGAAGCCTGTTCGTTGAATTTATGACAGGCAACGAGCGGCTTTCTGATCTCATAATGGTTAAGAAGCTTGAGAGAATGGCGGGTGTCTTCGCAAAAAACGACATCCGCCGCCCGCAGCGTTTCCAGCGCGCGCAGGGAAATGTCGCCCAGATTCCCGATAGGTGTTGCCACAAAAAAGACCATGTCCGCCTCCTTTCAAAAAACCGCGCGCGGAAGCGCGCAAAAATCTTATCCGCCCGCGAAAACGTCCGTCCGCAAAAACAAGCGGACGCCGCGGCGGCAAACGGTTCAGAAGTTTTTAAGGGTATTGACGGCGTCGGGCAGGATATCCAGCCCCTCTTTGGCGCCTTTTGTCCCCTCGACGAGAAAAAGATAGGGTTTCGCCCCCTCCTTCCCGCGCACAAATTGCAGGCGCTTGGGCTCGATGCCCCGCGCTTTCATCGCAAAAAGCACTTCCGCGAGCCTGTCCGCGCGGTTGACGAGGGCAAAACGCCCGCCGAACCTGAGTTTCCTGTACGCCGCTTCCACGATCTCGGGCAGAGTGATCGTGATCTCTTTGCGGCAGATCGCCTTTTTATAGTCTTCCTTTTCGAATCCGCCCCTTTCATAAGGAGGATTGCAGAGGATGAGCGAAAACCTGTCGTCGTACTCCCTGCCGATCTCCTGCACGCGGCAGCAGACGGCGGTAAAATTTTTCAGCCCGTTGAGCTCGACGGAACGGGCGCTCATGTCCGAAAGCTCTTCCTGCATTTCGAAGAGCGTAACGGACGAAACGTGCGGATTGAGCGCATAAAAATGTATGCCGACGATACCGCTCCCCGCACAGAAATCCGCCACAACGTCCCGTTTTTTTCCCTTCACGAAACGGGACAAAAGCACCGAATCGCTCGTAAAACGGTAAAATGCGCGATTCTGTATGATCTTTAAATTGCCCTCGAAGAGGTCTTCCAGCTCCTCGCCTTCTTTCAGGATCACGCGTGCCTCCTGCGGAAATGTCCGCTTTTTTTTATCATACCATAAATCAGAATAAATTTCAATCGGAATTTCCCTGTTGACAAACAAAGACGCGCGGTTTATAATCATATCGTAAAAAGGAGGTACTTTATGGAAGTTTTTGAAGCGATCCGCGCACGGCGCAGCATCAGAAAATACAAAAAAGGCGCGGTTATCCCGCGCGAAGACGTGGAAAAGGCGCTGGAAGCCGCAATGATGGCGCCGAGCGCCGTAAACAGCCGCCCGTGGGAATTTTACGCGACGGACAAAGAAGAGGTAAAACAGGCGCTCATGACCGCCCACCCCGCCTGCAAAATGCTGGAAACGGCAAGCTGGGCGATCGTCGTATGCGGCAGACCCGATCTGCAGAAAGGGCACGGATTCTGGCCGCAGGACTGCGGCGCGGCGATCGAAAATATCCTGCTCGCCGCAAAAAGCATGGGCTACGGCACCTGTTGGTGCGGCTGTTACCCCAGCCAACCCCGCACCGAACTCGTACAAAAAGTGCTCGGCTGCACTTCCGTTCCCGACGCGATCGTCGCGCTCGGCATTGCCGACGAAACGCCCGCCGCAAAGGGTTTCTACGACCCCGAAAGAGTCAGATTCATCTGAACCGTAAAACGGGGCGGCTGTTCGGCGGCACGGCTTTTTCCCGAAAAGCCGTGCCGCTTTTCTTCAGCTTTTGCGCGCGCAAAACGGACAAATCAGTTGACAAAACGACGCTTTTACGGTATATTATCGTTGCATTTGCAACAGGAGAATGGACATGAAAAACACATCGCTGTTCGACGGCGTTTCCGATGAAGAATATGCCGCAATGATGGTCTGTTTCAAGACCGTGATCAAAAAATACCGGAAAGGCGAAGAGATCCCCATGCCGCACGCGCGACTGGGGATCGTGGAAAACGGACATATCAGTTTGATGAAGACGGATATCAACGGGGTCAGGACCATCTTCGAACAACTCGGCGCCGGAGGCGTGTTCGGCGACGTACTGGGCTTTGCATGGGCGGACGGCAGTTTCTTCCTCGTCGCAGAAGAGGACAGCGACGTACTCTACATCGACTACGAACACATCATCAAACGCTGCGCTAACGCCTGCGCGCATCACAGCGCCGTCGTTTCCAACCTCGTAAAGCTGATGAGCGAAAAGACGCAGGCGCTTTCCGAACATCTCGAAATTTTAAGCCGCCGCACAACGCGCGAAAAACTGCTTGCCTATTTCGCCATGCTGGCGGCAAAAAACAAAAGCCTGTATTTTACTATTCCCTTTTCGCAGACCAGCCTTGCGGACTATATCTGCGTGGACAGGAGCGCCATGGTGCGGGAGCTTCGGCGCATGAGCGAAGAAGGGCTCATCGACATCGAACGCAGAAACGTCAAACTTATCCGAAGCGTAAAACAATGAGAACGGTTCCGCTTGCAACAAACCGAAAACAGACCCGTTTACGACAAACCTTGCAACGATCAAAAAAACGCCGATCATCGATGAAGGGCGCGGCTTCATGCCGCGCCCTCTTTGTATGGTTTTCTCTCGCCAGGCGTTCGCGCGTAAAACGCGCGGACGGATACAGAGCGACCTCATCGCGATATATAGATCGATATACACAAAAGCACCTGACCTTCGACGTCCGCTCGCGCAGGGGTCATTTTCCGATCGCCGCCGTCCGCTCGCGCGCATCGGAATCATTTTCCGATCGCCCTCCGCACGCACATCGGATCATTTTTCTATCGCCGCCTGCGCGCTGTTGGCGCGTCGTATCCTTTCCATGCCTTCTCGTGAGAATTTTTCGCTCCTGTCGTAACAGATCAGTCCGTTCTGCTCCTGCTCCACGTCGTAAAGCTGGGTATAGCAAAATCCCGAAAGCTTATCGCAGTTTAACAGGTATGCCGCAAACCGCTCGTAATTCGCAACAAATTTTTCCTCGTCCGTTTCCACGGTATATCCCCAGGCGCCTTCCCCCTGCTTTGCGACCGCCGCCTTGGAAAACGCCGTGCCGCCGAATGAGATCTCCCACTCCCCGTCAAGAAGCGCAAACTGCTCGCGGGCAAACGAAGGATCGGGATTGTTTTCCAGAATTTTCATAAAAACATCTCTTTTTATCCGCGCGTCGGGCATTGCGCCCGACGCGCGCCATTTCTTTGCATGAATTATATGGCGCCGCACAGATCAAAAAACTACCTCGGCGCGTTTCGCAAACGGGTTCGAAGCGGAAGGTCAGCTCACATCCGATGATAAGATATCCCGCACGATCTCCCCCGCGACGAGAAGCCCCGCCGCACCCGTCACGAAAGATACGCTTCCGATAAATTTCTCCCCTTCTTTCGCGTCTTTTCTGTCGGGCAGAAGGGGCGTATCTTCCGAATAGACCGCCTTCACGCCCGCAATGCCCGCCTTTTTGAGCTCGCGCCGCACCAGCCGCGCAAGAGGACAGCCGCGCGTGTTCTCCGCGGCGGCGACTTTGAACGCCGCGTCTAGACGGTTACCCGCCCCCATGCAGGAAATGACGGGAACGCCCGCCGCGCGCGCCGCCGAGATGAGAAGCACTTTCTCTTTTACGCTGTCGATGCAGTCAGCGACATACGTAAAGCGGGAAAAGTCAAAAAAGGGCGCCGTCTCTTCGTTGAAATACCCCTCGAAGGTCTCTACGTCGCAGGCGGGCGAAATGTCCGCCGCGCGCGCCTTCATCACCGCCGCCTTGTTTTTGCCTATGGTGGAACGCAGGGCGACGAGCTGACGGTTGAGGTTGGACTCAGACACGACGTCTCCGTCCGCAAACAAAAGCGACCCGACGCCCGCGCGCACGAGCGCTTCCGCCGCATACGAGCCGACCCCGCCTATGCCGAACACCGCCACGCGCGCGCGCCGCAATTTTTTGAAGTTTTCCTCACCGATCAGTGAGATCTCACGGATAAATTCCTGCATGGAAGACCCCGCTCGCACGCGCCACGCGCGTGCGGGCAACGATTGCAAAAAAATTCGCGGCAGATCTGACTTGCCGACACCGTGTATTATAAACGTTCCCGCGCCCTTGCGCAAGCAAAATCGGGCAAATTATCATTTTTTGCAAAAAATTTTCAATTACCTATTGAAATAGACCCGATTTTATACTATAATAGTATAAAGCGGGCTTTTAAACCAAGTTATCGGAAATCTGCCGCCCGCGGATAAGGGAGTTAAAATTATGAGCATCAAGGCGCAGGACATCAGAAATATTGCGGTGATCGGACACAGCGGCGAGGGCAAGACCTCCGTCTGCGAAGCCATCCTCTTTAACGGGAAATCCACAGACAGGCTGGGCAAAACGACCGAAGGCAACACCGTGACCGACTACGACGAACAGGAGATCGCACGCAAAATGTCCATCTCCCTCTCAATGGCATACACCATGTGGGACGGAGTCAAACTCAACCTCCTCGACGTTCCCGGGTTCTATGACTTCGAAGGGGAACGCAACCAGGCGCTCCGCGCGGCGGGCGGCGCGCTCATCGTCACGGGCGCGTCGGGAACGCTTTCCGTCGGTACCGAAAAGAGCATCGACACCTGCCTGAAAGCAAAGATCCCCATGGTCATCTTCATCAACGGCACGGACAAGGAAAACGCCGACTACAAAGGCACCGTCGCCGCGCTCACCGAAAAATACGCGGGCAAGATCGCGCCTATCCAGATCCCGATCATGGAAGGAAACAAAATGGTCGGCTACGTCAACGCGCTCAAAGAGACCTGCTACCGCTTCGCCGACGAGGCGCAGAAAAAATCCATCCCCATTCCCGAGGATCTCAAAGGCACCCTCGCGGAAATGCAGGCAAGCCTGACCGAGACCGCCGCCGAAAACGACGAGGCGCTCCTCGACAAGTATTTCGAGGAAGGCACCCTCACCAAAGACGAGATCATCCACGGCATCCGCAAGGGCATCTACAACGTCAACACCATCCCCGTCATGGCGGGTTCCGCCCTTCAGAACCGAGGCATCATCAACCTCATGGACGAGATCGTAAAGTATATGCCCAGCGCGGAAGAACGCAGGGAAGTGCTCGCATCTTCCGCCGACAAAGACGAGCTCATCGGCGTCACCTGCTCCGAGGACGGACCGTTCGCAGCACAGGTGTTCAAGACGGTCGTCGACCCCTTCGTCGGCAAAATGAACGTCATGAAGGTCTTCCGCGGAAGCCTGAAATCCGGCTCTACCGTCTACAATGCGACGACGGGCAAGACCGAACGCATCAGCCAGATCTACCTGCTCAAAGGCAAAAAACAGGAACCCGTTTCCGAACTGACCGCGGGCGACATCGGCGCCGTGAGCAAACTGAACGCCACCAACACGGGCGACACCCTCTGCGACGAAAACGCAAAGGTGAAGTTCGATCCCATACACTTCCCCCGCCCCGTCCTCTCCATGGCGATCTATGCCGAGAAAAAGGGTGAGGAAGACAAGATCTTCCAGGGTCTTAACAAACTTGCCGAAGAAGACTACTCCTTCTCCGTCTCCAAAAACACAGACACGGGCGAAATGATCATCAGCGGTCAGGGCGAAACGCACCTCGACGTCATCAACAAAAAACTTAAAGCGAAATTCAACGTTTCCGCCCTGCTCAAAACGCCAAAAATCGCCTATAAAGAGACGATCCGAAAGACGGTCGAAGCGGAAGGCAAACACAAGAAACAGTCGGGCGGACACGGCCAGTACGGACACTGCAAGGTGCGATTCGAACCCTTCGACGGGGATTTCGAATTCGCCGAAGAAGTCGTCGGCGGAAGCGTTCCCAAACAGTATATCCCCGCCGTCGAAAAAGGCCTTATCGAATGCCTGCCCCACGGCGTGCTCGCGGGCTACCCCGTAACGGGACTGCGCGCCGTGCTCTACGACGGAAGCTATCACGACGTCGACTCTTCCGAAATGGCGTTCAAACTCGCGGCGGCGCTCGCCTTCAAAGAGGGGCTGAAAAACGCCAACCCCGTGCTTTTAGAGCCGATCATGAAACTCAGGATCGCCATTCCCGAAGCGTATCTCGGCGACATCATGGGCGACATGAACAAACGCCGCGGCAGGATCCTCGGCATCGACCTCGTGGAAGATATGCAGGTCGTCAACGCCGAAGCCCCGCAGGCGGAACTGCAAAAGTACGCCACCGATCTGCGCAGCATGACCCAGGGCCGCGGCAGGTTTGCCGCCGAACTCGAACGGTATGAAGAAGTTCCGTTCGCCGAATCGGAAAAGATCATCAAGGCGCGCGCAGAAGAACAGCAGTGACTTCTAATCGGCAAATTCATCTCAACATACAACTTCGCGCCCCGCGGCTTTTGCCGCGGGGCGCGATCGACGTTATCCCGCTTATTCGTTGTAAAAATTGACGTCAGCGACGACATCTGTTTGTTTGTTGTAAAAAATAACGTCTGCGATGTCATATCCTGTGTTTGTTGCAAAAAGCAACATCTGCGACGACATCCGCTTTGTTTGTCGCAAAAAGCAAAGCCAGCCGTGACATCTGCTTTGTTTGTTGCAAAAAGAAAAGCGGCGGCGCGGCGTTACAGTTTCAGCAAACGCTTCTTTACGCATTCGTATTCTTCTTCGGTCAACGCGCCTTCCTTCTTCAATCCGAGATATTCCCGCACGATCTCAGCCGCCTTCAGTTCTTCCTCCAAAGACCTCTTTCCGCCCGCAAACGGCGCCGCGGCAGCTACCGCCTGCCGATCCGATCGGCGAGGGACAGTCTTCCCGCGCCAGACGAAATACAAGACAATCAGCGCAACGCCCGCCAAAAACGGCAGATATGCCACAGTGATGTAGTCGGTATAATTATCCAGATTATAACAGACCGTGATCAGAATGCCCGACAAACCGTAAAGAAAGAGAAAAACAAGAAGCGCGATCATCAGTCCACCGTTTTTTACTTCTCTTCCGCGGGCGTTTTGCGAATACATACCGCACAACCTGCAAACGAAAACGACCAGCGCCACAATACCGACAATCAGCTGAGCTATATAGATGACTGCGAGGATAATAGAGATCATGTCGATATCCCCGCCGTACACAAAAGGCAAAGTCATGGTAAACGCCGCGACATATCCGTTTCCCAGCCCCTCTCCCCAAATCATGAGCGGGACAGCAAGTGCGGCGAGCGCCAGAACACTCATCAGTACGCAGACAAGGTGTATTTTGAATTGTACCTGCAATTTTCTCACCGTCCGCCTCCTACAAAGAAATGATGCGACCTTTCAGTTGTCTGTATTCTTCCTCGGTCAGCGCGCCTTCTTCGAAAAGTTTACCGTATAGCCGCAGCACTTCCACCCGCTTTTGTTCTTCGGATAAGTCTGTGCCCGCCCTTGCGCATTGTCCCGAACTGTCTGCGGCAGAAACTGCGCCCTCCTGCGTTCTGCAATACTTCTTTCTGAACAGTGCAAAGACAAGAAAGAGTATGCCGAAACAAACGAGCGGAATATACGCCTCTGTTCTGAACAGCAGTGCTTCGCTTGCCTGCAAAGTATCCCTGTATGCGATCGTATAGCAAACGCCGAACACAAAATACAGCGCCGTAAAAACGAGCGTGACGATCATAACGGGTTTGAAAACCTTTGCCACGTTCGGATAAAACGCCGCACAGATCCCCGTTATCAGCGCCGCCGCCCCTGCCAGACACTGCAAAATGCTCACCGAACCGATCAGATAAATCAGCACCGAGACAAACAGCGAAGGATTCGTCCTGAAAAAAGACCCGCTCTGCATCGCCATGAGGTCTCTTCCGCTTTCCGCCGCCCTGATCCCGATCACATTCCCCGAGATCAGCGCCGCATTCGTTCCCAGCAGCAAGATCGCGCCGCACGCGATCATCATCCATGCATACACCTGATTTTTAACAGAAGCTTTCATAACTCCCTCCTTTGCAACTATTATACCACATATTACATCATTTGCAAGACTTCTTTCCATACATTCAGGTTTTTTAACGGATCGCAAACAAAAATCATCCTTGTACAATGGGCGCGGGTGATCTTTATTATAAAGCCCCCGCCCCGCGCGTGTACGCGCGGGGCGGGGGCTTTTCAAAATCAAATTTATTTATGCAAATGCCGCACATACGGCGGGTATTCTTCCGCAGGCAGGCGTTGTCACTTCGACGCACGGTTCTTGTAATCTTCGATCGCCGCCCTGATCGCCTGTTCGGCAAGGACAGAACAGTGTATCTTCTGCGGCGGAAGACCGCCGAGCACTTCGATGACCTTCTTGTTCGTGACTTCCAACGCCTCGTCCACCGTCATGCCTTTGATCATTTCTGTCGCGGTCGAGGAGGTCGCGATCGCCGCCGCACAGCCGAACGTCTTGAATTTTGCGTCTTCGATGACGCCGTCTTTCACTTTGATAAAAACCTGCATGATATCGCCGCAAGCCTCGCTGCCGATCATGCCCATGCCGTCATAATTTTCTATTTCGCCCACATTTTTGGGGTTTTGGAACGCGTCCATCACTTTCTGCGTATACATGTCAATCCTCCTTGGGATATACTTCGTTTTTGAGTTCTTTCGGGAAAAGGGGCGAAAGCGCCCTGAGTTTCACCACGATCTCTTTGAGCCTGTCCACGGCATAATCCACCTCTTCGGGCGTGTTGTCTTTCCCGAAAGAAAAACGTATGCTCCCGTGCGCCAGCCCCTCGGGTACACCCATCGCGAGCAGTACGTGCGAAGGTTCCAGCGACCCCGACGAACAGGCAGACCCGCTGGACACCGCGACGCCCGCAAGGTCGAGGCTGTACAGAAGAGATTCCCCTTCGATATAACGGAAGGAAAAATTTGCGTTCGCAGGCAAACGGTCTTTCGGGTGTCCGTTGAGCTTTACATACGGGATCTCTCTCAGCACGCGGGAGATGAAACGGTCGCGAAGGGATGCCACATACGCCGCATTCCGATCGAGTTCTTCCGTCGCGATGCGCAGCGCCTCCGCGATACCGACGACGGCGGGAACGTTGGTCGTACCGCCGCGCATCCCGCGCTCCTGGTGTCCGCCCGTGACCAGCCTGTCGATGCGGAGCCCCGCGCGCACATACAGTACTCCGATCCCCTTCGGACCGTAAAATTTATGCCCCGAAAAAGAGAGCATATCGACCGCGGGCAACTTTACGTCCGTTTTCAGCGCGCCGACTGCCTGCACCGCGTCGGTGAAAAACACGATGCCGCGCGCCCTCGCCATGGCGGAGATCTCCGCGACGGGCTGGATCGTCCCCACTTCGTTGTTCGCCGTCATGACCCCTATAAAAGTCGTATCGGGACGGATCGCGCGTTCTAGTTTCGCAAGATCTGCCTTCCCGTATTCGTCCACCTCCGCAAAGGTGACTTCGAACCCCTTTTTTGCGAGGTCTTTCGCCGTCGCGATCATCGCGGGATGTTCCACCGCGCTCACGATGAGGTGTTTTCCCTTATGTGCGAGCGCCTGCGCCGCACCGCGCAGCGCCCAGTTGTCCGCTTCCGTTCCGCCCGAAGTAAAATAGATCTCGGACGGCTTCGCGCCGATCAGCGACGCGATCTCGTCGCGCGCCGCGTCCACCGCCGCGACCGTCTCGCGGCCGAACGCGTGCTGAGAATTGGGATTTCCGAAATTTTCCGTAAAATACGGGAGCATCTTTTCAAGCACCCGCCTGTCCACGGGCGTCGTCGCCGCATGGTCAAAATAGATCTTTTTTTGCATACATTTATCCTCTCTTCTTTTCAGACGATTCCTGTTTCCGCGCCGCCGCGGTCAGTCTTGCAGACGGTCGCGATCGCCTTTATGTGCTTCCCCCGCATTTGCAGGCGCGCACTTCCCCGTGATCGTCGAGCATGGACTGCAACGTCATCGAGTCGAGCACTTCGTTGATGCCCGCATACAACTTTCTCCACACTTCGCCCGTCGCGCATTTTTCGCAGGTGGACGTAATGCAGTCGGCGATCTCCATGTTGTCTTCGAGCGCGCGCGCAATGTCTCCGATACTGATCTTGGAAGGCTCCTTCGTCAGCTTATACCCGCCCAGAACGCCGCGTTCGGCTGTCACGATGCCCGCTCCCGCCAGCATACGCATGATCTTTTCGATATATTTGCCCGATACCGCGATCGCCTTTTCCAACTGCGACGCACTCACGCACTTTTCGGGATAATTCTGCGCCAGAATGAAACAGGCTTTCAGCCCGTACTGCGATTTCGACGAAAGACGCATTTTCTTTTCCTCCGCTCTAATTGCTACCAAATTAGTTGCAATTATTGTAACACGGATCTTCTGCTTCGTCAAATGTTTTTCGCCATGTTGCAAAAAAAATTTTTTGAAAGTGCCTTTTTTCGGCGCTTGTCCTTTATGCTTCCTCTTTGCGGCAAAGCGCGCCCGCGGATGATCCCGCGGGCGCGCACATGATATCGTATAACTCCGACGTATGGTGCAATGGCACTGCTGCGCCGAACAAAATGAGCATGGTCACTTCTCTTTCGTCCAGTCGGAAAAGACGCACCCGCAGTAATTCTGACGGTACAGTCCGTACTCCTTTGCCAGCGCGACCGAGCGAAGATATCCGTTTTCCTTTTTAAAGTCGGAAGGAAGCCAGCGTACGCCGTACTTTTCCCCCGCCTGCGCGCCCAGCTCGTTGAGCCATGCGGCGTTTTTGTGCGGACTGACGGAAAGGGTGGTGCAAAACCAGGGAAAACCGCGTTCGCGCGCCGTCTTTGCGGTAAAATCCAGGCGCAGTTTATAGCACGCATAACAGCGCGCGCCGCCTTCGGGCTCCCCTTCCAGCCCTTTTGCGACTTCAAAAAATTCCGAAGGCACGTAATCGCAGTCCAAAAAATCCGCCCAGTCCGTTTCCCGCAGAAAACGCAGCTGTTCTCCTTTGCGTCTTTCGTACTCCGCTTTATCGGTGATGTTGGGGTTATAATAGAGAACGGTGACGCGGAAAGTGTCTTTCAGCGTTTCCAGACAGCGCGACGAACACGGACCGCAGCAGCTGTGCAGCAAAAGGCGTTCCCCTTTCGGCACGCGCGCCATGACCGCGCGCATCTCTTTGTTGTAATCGGGTTTATTCATGCGCATATTGTACCACAAACGCGGAAGAAAGCAAAGAAAAAGCGGCGTTTTGACGAAAAACTCTTTGCCCGCAGATCGTCCTTGCCGTAAAACGATGTACGCTCACCGCAGATGCGACAGCCTTTCCGTAAGGCGGTCAGCGATCTGCATGACGCCGTAAATATTGGGATGCACCTCGTCCGCGCACAGCAAAGAAACGTCGCCGAGCAGAGAAAGCCCGTCGAACAGAGTCACATTGGCAAGCCCCGCCTTTTGCACCGTTTCCGCGAGGATGCGGCGCCAGCGCACACAAGCCTGCCCGCCTTTGAAATCATGAAAGGAATAAAAAGGCGAGATGACGAACACGGGCTTGTCAGAATTTTCGCCGGCGACCGTGCGGACGGCGTATTCCGAACGCTCTCTGATCTTTTCTTCGGGCCATTCCGCGACGTTGATCCCCAGTTCCAGAACAGCGGCGTTCCACCTGCCGCGCACGCCCTCTTGCGCTATGTAGTCGATGAACGCATGTTCGAGATAGCAGGTCCCCGCCATGCCGAGATTCCGAACGTCCATGCGCAGGCGGTGCCCGACGACAGACGCGAACGAATGGGACATATCCATCGCGTTCGAACCGTGTGTGATCGACGACCCGTAAAAAAGAAGGGTCTTTTTCGGGCATTCCTCCGTTCTGGGCGGGCGGACGTCCCCTTCGACGTCCAGCAACCTGTATGCGCCGCGGTCAAAGATGACGCGCACCACGGCAGGATCCCACGGGTCGCCCGCCTCCGCCGCCATCTTGCGCAGGGTCTCGAGATTCTCTGATTTTTTGACTGTAAATTCCTTCACGTCTTCCGTGACGCAGACGTTGAGCTCGCAATCGTCCCAGCCGCCCTGGATGCCGCCGCGATATACATGAAAAATATTCGTCGTGTCGTTCTTCTCCGCTTTTGCCATGCGGATCTTCACGCTGTCGCCGAGAATGACGAACCGAAGCTCCACGCCCGTGGAGCCTTCCGCTTTATCCTGCCCGTTCTGACCGCTTTCGAGCGCCGCCGCGACGCCTGCGGGCACGCGCAGCCACTGCACGCCTTCTCCCGCGCGTGCGGGAAACAATTCTTCCGCGTTGAAAATTTCGATATTTTTGTAGATCATGGTCCCCTCTCCCGTAATTTTGCCCGCCTTTCTCCGCGGAAAAACTCTGCGTTCGCGGCAAGCGATCTTATTATACACGTTTCCTTTTCGTTTTTCAAGCGCACAAACGGCGTCTTGGCAAAAGAAAAGTCTGTTTTGCGCAGGAAAAATTCCTTCTCATTGCACAAAATTCATTGACGAACGGCTGCAAATCAAGTATAATAAATACTGCGCTTTTAGCGTAACCTTGCGTGCGGAGAACGCACGCCGAATAAGACCGGGAGGTGTTAAAAAATGAAGTACGAAATGCTCTATCTGATCGACTCTGCCGTAGCGGACGAAGCAAAAGACGCGCTCGTTGCAAAATTCGAAGACACTGTCAAGAATTTGGGCGGCACGGTGCTCTCTACGGACAAGTGGGGCGTGAAAAAACTCGCGTATCCCATCAACTACAAGAGCGACGCTTTCTACGTTCTGATGACGTTCGAAGCGGACGGCACCGCGATCAAGGAACTTGACCGTATCGCGGGCATTACCGACGGCATTCTCAGAAGAATGATCACAAAAGCGGCAAACTGATTCGGAGAAAAAATATGAACAAAGTATTTTTGATCGGCAACCTTACGCGCGATCCCGAACTTTCGGAAACCAACAGCGGCGTCCCCGTATGCCGCTTCGCCATCGCGGTGAACCGCAGATTTTCTGCGGGCGACGCCGAACGCCAGACGGACTTCTTTAACGTGACCGCATGGCGCGGACTCGCCGACAACGTTGCGAAATTCTGCAAAAAGGGCAACAAAGTGGCGGTTACGGGCAGCATCCAGATCCGCAACTACGAGGACAATGCGGGACAGAAACGCACTTTCGTCGACATCATTGCCGACGACGTGGAATTTCTGACGCCGAAGGGCGGCGCTTCCTCTGACGACGGCGATTATGCGCCCGCGCCCAGAAAAAAACCTGCCCTCGAAGCGTTTGACGACGATTCCGACATTCCGTTCTGATACGGAAAATTTTGCGCGGTCCTTTCCGCGCACGACTCGCCCACGTCGAAGGCGCAAAACCGCGCCGTTCGGAGGCGCAGACGGACGGCTTTGCCGCCCGTACAAAAAACAGGCAGGCTTCAACGCCCGCCGAACCGCTGCGGCGCGCCTTTCGGCACCGCAGTCATGAACGGACTGCTTTTCGGCACGTTCGCACAAAATTCAGATAAGGAGTTTTTATCATGGAAGAAAAACCCGTCAGGAAACCTATGAAAAGACCTTCCCGCAGGAAAGTTTGCGCTTTCTGCCAGGAAAAGGTCGAGGTCATCGATTATAAAGACGTGAACCGCCTGAAAAAGTATATCACCGAAGGCGGCAAAATTCTCCCCAGGAGAATGAGCGGCGTGTGCGCCATGCATCAGAGAGAACTCTCCAATGCGATCAAAAAAGCGCGCATCGTTGCGCTTCTCCCCTTCCGCGGAGAATAATCCCCCAAAACTTTACGGCGCCGCAG
>CALVSU010000023.1 GCA_944359385.1 uncultured Clostridia bacterium
GGCAAAAAATCCGTAAAAAGCGAACCGCCCGCGGCGGCGGATCGACCGCCGCCGCGGACCCCGCAACAACAACAACAACAACAACAACAGTAACAACGGTAACAACGGTAACAACGACGACAACAACATCATCAGTCGTTGCGGTGACATTGCCGACGATCATAACTAAGAGCTGCGGCTAAGCCGTTACCTATTTCATGTCAAAAACATTTTCTTGTCGTTGTCGATTCGACTTCAAACATTTCTGATCGTCAGCAAAGGCTGACGCGGTCGCTGATAGAGCGGACAAAGAGATTTTTCTCCACGCCCAGCGCTACACATTCGCCGATGAACGCGATCAGCTTGTCGCTCGGGCGCGAAACGCCCAATTCGGCACAGACGAGCGAAACGAGCTCGTCGCCGTAAAGGCTGACGCGGTTTTCCAGCAATCCTTTGATGAGCGCGATGATCTCGTAAGGCGTGAAATCCTCTTCGGATTTGCGGACAGGGTCGCCCTGCTCCACGCGGTAGAAGTCGTAGTCCAGGCACTTATCCGTCTTTCGCAGATACCGCCTTCCGAGCAATTCCTCGCTTTTAAATTCACATAAATTGATCAGGTTGTTCATGCGTTCTTCCACTTTTCCGCCGAACTTTTGGATACCCAGACTTGCAAGGCAGCGTTTCATGAGGAAAGTATCGCTCAAAGGTTCCTCTGCGGAGGCTATGAGTTTCAGCCTTGCAATGATGTCCTGATCGTTTTCGCCGCTCGTGACATAGGCAGAGAGATTGCTTGTCTGTTCCGTCTTCGCGTACTTGTAATTTTTCCTGTACTTCACGAGATGATCGCGGCTGCCCTTTTCGACGCCCGTTAGGCGGTCGAGCACATCTTTGATCTTTTTGATCTCGCGTTTCGGGTTGTTGATAAAATTGATGGTAAACAGGCGCACGACGTTCCAGTTATTGAGTTTGAGCGTCTGGATCTGCAAAATATTTCTGTCCTTCGCGCTGGAACGATACGCCGTCACGCCGTCGCAGATGACCGCGAGGATAAAGCGCTTCTTGTTTTTGGGATCGAGCACGGCGCAGTCGATCTTAAAATCGGAAATACCTACGTCATAGCGGCATTCATATCCGTAATTTTTCAACTCCGCGGCAATATATTTGCCGATGCCGCTGTGCGCCGTTTTGAGTTCTTCCGAGTTGATCGCGAGTGTGGTCTTGCCTTTTTCCGCAAATTCGAGGAAGGCTTTAAGCCCTGCCACACCCTTGCTGTTCGTCTTGGCGAGATTGATCATCGCGGAAGTCATGGACGAAAACACGACCATTTCTTCCCTTGCACGGGAAACGGCGACGTTCAGCCTTCTCCATCCGCCAAGCTGATTGAGCGGTCCGAAATTGAGGGAAACGCGCCCCGTTCTGTCCGGTCCGTAGCACACGGAAAAGAGAATGACGTCGCGCTCGTCGCCCTGCACGTTTTCAAGGTTTTTGACAAAGAGCGGTTCTTCCCTCTCATATGCAACGTCTTCCAGCCTGTTTTTGACGAGCGCATCCGCAAGCCTTCTTTCGATATAGTCCTGCTGCGCGGTGGAGAAGGTCACGATGCCGATGCTCGAACGGGAAAGTTTCGGATCTTTGAGCCTTCTCACGACGTCGGCGACCAGCGCTTCCGCCTCCGCCTTGTTCCTCTTCGTAAATCCCCTGTCGTAAACGCCGTCTTCGACGAGAGCGAGGCGCACCTTGCTTTCCAGCGCGTCGGGCGAAGGAAACGTACAGAGCTTGCTCCCGTAATACATGATATTGGAAAAGGCGATCAGGCTCTCGTGTTTGCTCCTGTAATGCCAGTTGAGGTGTTTTTCGGGCATACTCAATGCGAGACAGTCGTCGAGAATGCTTTCGAGATCTTCCGCGTCGAGATTTTCCTCGTCCACATAGCCGGAACTGAAAAAGGAAGTCGGCGGGAGCTGTTTGGGGTCGCCGACAATGACGGCGGCCTTCGCACGGGCGAGAGAACCGATGGCTTCACTGGTGGGAAGCTGCGACGCTTCGTCGAACACGACAAGATCGAACACGTCCGCCTCTGCGGGCAGGTACTGTGCCACGGTGATGGGGCTCATCAGCATACAGGGGGCGAGCTTTTTGATCAGCTCGGGTATCTCTTCGAAAAAGCCTTTGATCGTCATGCCGCGCATATTGCTCTTTACGATGCGCTGGAAAGAGAGAACTTCCAGACTGAGCCCCCCTTCCGTCGATGTGGTGGGCAGCTGCGCGATGAGTTTCTGACGGATGTGTTCCTTCGCGATCTTGGCGTACTGTTCGTCGAGGGCGCGGAACTGATCGATCTTCTCTTCGAGCACGGACGCCGAAAACTTGGAAAGAACGGGATCGGTGCCTATATTTGTCTCGATGAAATTGCGGTAGACATTCTTTCTGAAACTGCCGAGAATGTTGTCGGACGTAACTGCACCCGATTCGAGCGAATCGGTGATGAAAGAGAGCCCTTCGTCCGTCAGTTTTTTCGAGATCTTCTTATAGAGGCACCACGCGGGGAGCATATCCACGTTGTCTATAAGCGCGCCCGCCTTGATGCTGAAATAGTCGAGGATATCCTCGTCGCTGTATTTGTCCGCTTCCGCGCCGATGGTTTCCGCGAAATTTCGCACGCTGTTTTCGAAAGCATCTATGGAATTTTTCAATCCTTCGAGCACGGGGACCGCATAGCCGCCCGAGACCGACTTAACGCATACGCTGTTGAAGCTGTCGGCATTGTAATCCATGAAAACGCCTTCGCAGAGGGCGTGCATCTGCATGAGATCTTCCATGAATTCGTCCCGTTTGCGGAAGTTGATCCTGCCGCCCCTGTCGGAGAAGTTTACGGCGAGCCGCGTGTTGTTTTTCACGAGCTGAAGATCTTCGTAGATCTGCGCGACGATGCCGATATATTTAAGTTCCTCCGACTCGGCGAGTTTTGCGACGGACGCTTTTCTCAGTCTCTTGACAAGTGTCATGAGCACTTTGGAACTCTTGTAATTTTCGCCCCAGTTATCCAGTTCCTGTTCGATGATGGCAGGGTCGGAATCAATGTCGATGAGCGCCTTGAAATTTTTGAAATAGTTTCCGAGCAGTCTGTCCAGCCGCCTGTTCGCGTTGAAAAAGACGTAAAACTCGTTTTCGTCGCAGTCGAAATACTTTTTGATCTCGTCGCCGCGCAGTTTTGCGATGAGCTGCACGAGCGTCGAAAGCTTTTTGATCGTAAAAGCGCTGATCCTCTGGCGATAAAAGTCCAGGAACAGACTCAGATAGCTTTTCAGGTGTTTGATCTCGGCGATGAGAACTTCCGCGGAATAGTAAACGCGGTTTCTCACGTCCTGATCGTACTCGGTGATGTTGACGTTGTCGAAGGGCGAACGGTACGCCCCTCCGCACGTTTTTGCGGCGGCGGAAACGTCGAGGAGCATCTGTTCGTAGCTTTCGAGCTTTTCCTTCGTCAGACTGTCGTAGAAGGTGCTTTCGATATCCAGAACGTCGGGCGCGTTTTTATTTTTCTCGTAGATGAGAATGGCGTCGTAGAGCGAAACGCCCAGCCTGCGTTTTTTGTGCAGGGCGGCGACGGGTTCGTTGAGCGTTTTCCTCAGTTCGGCGAGCTGTTCCCCTTTCGCATCGAACTCTCCCGCGTCCTGCTCCGCCTGCAACGCGAGCGTCGCGTCCAGCTTTTTGAGAAGTTCCGCCTTGTCCAGTTTGTTGGAATGCACTTCGAGACAGAAATCCCCGAGCCCGACGGAATCCAGACGTTTTTTGACGACGGAGAGCGCCGCCTGCTTTTCGGCGACGAACAGGACGCGCTTGCCCTTATTGAGACAGTTGGCGATGATGTTCGTGATCGTCTGGCTCTTGCCCGTTCCGGGAGGACCGTGCAGGACAAAACTTTTCCCTTCGGCGGCTTCCGCCATCGCGGAAAACTGCGAGCTGTCCGCCATGAGAGGCATGAGGATATCCGAAGGAGCATATTCGTCCTCCGCCTTGTCCTCAAAGACGTTGCCCTCGATCTCCAGACGATTGTTGAGAAGGGATTTGACAAGGGAATTTTTCCTGTATTTGTCGATGTTCTTGCGGATGTCGTTCCACATCGCAAAGCGGGCAAAAGAGAAGTTTGCGAGATACACCTCTTCCGAAACGTCCCAGCGGCTCATGTTGAGGATCTCCATCCTGACCATGGCGAGGATCTCGGAGATCTTCAAGCCCGAAGAGATGTTTTCCAGCCCGCGTATGTCTATCTTAAATTCCCGCATGAGAAATTCGAGAAGCGTGTTATTGAATTGAGTCTCCTCTCCCGAAATGGTGACGGAAAACCCCTTCCCCCCCTTGCTTTTCGATATCTTGACCGGAACGAGCACGAGCGGCGCGTATTTGGCTTCCGAAGATTCGTTTTCGTACCATTTGAGAAAACCGAACGCGAGGAAAAGCACGTTTGCGCCCGCTTCCTCTTCCGCAGTCTTTGCCTTTTTGATGAGATAGCGAAGAATATCCGCCATCTCCTCTTTCTCGGCATAGACGCGCAGCCGCTTGTTTTTCAGCTCCACTTTGAGAAGCTCCGCAAGCACCCCGAGTTTGGAAGAACCGCCGAAATAGTCATCGCCCGCGATCACGCCGCGCACGTCGCTCGTCTTTTCGAGCAAAGCAAACGGCGTTCCCTCCGACAGCGCGTCATACGTCGCGTTCAGATCGGAAGAAATGACGTGCAGGACATTTTTTTCAGGCTTGAAATTGAGCAACGTGTTTTTCAGAGACAGATCGAGAAGACGCCTCTCCCACTGTTTGTTTTTGGTCGTCTTGCCGTCGAAACTCAGCTTTTTGAATCCCGAAATGTTCTTCGGCGCGGATTCCGCATTGGTGTCCTCTTCGGTCAGAAGCTCATAACCCTTTATGCCCTTGACTTTGAGCGGGAGCGGCAGGATACGCGCCAGTCTGCAGCGCTTCACGTCGATCACGGTATCGAAATAGTTGCTCTCCAGCTTTTCGGCAAAATGTTTTTCGGAAACGGTATAATTGACGTTCCGCCCCGCAAACACGTCCTCGACATCGAACATACTGATGTTGTTGATGCCGCTCGAAATGTACTTCTGCAAGAGCACCGCGTCGTCGCTCACGCTGTCGGAAAAGCAGTTATCATACAGCCACGCACCGCAACTGACGCTCTTTTCGCCCAGCGCAAGAACGGGATGAAGCCCTGCACATTCAAGACAGGACGCGGCAAAAAGCGCGAGTTCAAAGGATGTGCTCACGCGGTTTTTGAGAATTTTCGTGATGTCGCCGACGGGCACGGGATCGTCGTAATTGTGTTCCGCCGCCGATTTTTCGATGGACTGCTTTTTGAGGACCGCATAGATCGCCGCGATGATCTGGCGTATCTTATTTTTGTCACCTTCCTGGTACCCCCTCCATTCGCAGTTGACGCTCCACTTTTTCAGAACTTCCTGCGCCTCGGAAAGCACGCGCAGACAGTCGGAGATCTTGGGTCTGCAAAAACAGGAAAGAAGGGATGCGTTGCCCCCTCTGCCGCACCAGTAATCGAAAGGCAGAACGGTCACTTCCGCTTTCTGTTCGGAGATCACGTCTTTGCCGTGCGTGACCCGAAGGGTAATATTCGAAACGGCGATCTCCGAAATCTCCGTAAGATACAGCGGCGAAACGAGGTTGTCCGCCGCGATCTCCACCGAACTTTCGAAAGGCAATACGTCGAGATGTTTTGCAAAAGGCAGAATGAGCCCGTCCGAACTTTCGATGGTGACGTCGATGTCCTCGATCGCCTCTCCGCCACCGTTCGTCAAAAGCAGAGACAAAAACAGCGGCACGCGGTTGAAATAATCCGCATAGCCGATAAACTGCTGTATTTTGAAGGTGAGCGAAACGCTCTCTTTTATGGAGTTTTTAACCGATTTTTTCCCAGCCATTCGCGTCTATCCTCTCAGAAAACCTTAAAAATTGATCGCTATGATTATACCACGATTTCCCTTATTTGGCAAGCGTACGCAAAGAATAAAGGGCGAAGCCTGCGGACAACGAAACCTTCCCCGTTTATTCCCGCAAGCCGCCCTTTCTATACCGAAAAGCGACCCAAGCGCCTATTCCGCACTCATGCGTCCTTCTCCGCCGCCGCCCGTACGCGTTTTTTTGCCGCACCGGCGCGTTTTTCGACAGCACAGCAGTCTTTTATCGCCGAGCCGTAAACCTCCGCCGCCCGCGGCGGTCTTTTGTCTCACTTTTCCGCCCAGAGATCGAAAACACGAATGCCTTTACCGCACCGCGCGCAGCTTTTCATTTTTCTGACAGATTTTGTCGAGAATGCCCAGCACTTCGCCATAGCTTTTCGCGATGAAATCGGGTTTTGCGCCTGTGGGTTCTCCGCCCGACGGCGCATACCATACACTGCAAAGCCCCGCGGCGTTCGCTCCCGCAATATCCGACGTGAGAGAGTCGCCGATCACGACGCATTCCTCTTTCGCAAGCCCTTCTTTTTCAAGAAGATAACCGAAAAAACGCGGATCGGGTTTTTTGAACCCGATCTCGTCGGAAACGTACACGCCGTCGAAAAATCCGTCCAGCCCCACGGACGCGAGCCTGCCGTACTGCGCGGCGGGCGTCCCGTTGGTCACGAGAAAGATCCTGCCCCGCTCTCTGAGCGCGTCGAGAAACCCTCCCGCCCCGTCCAGAAGGTACCCCGTACGGCAGAGCTTTTCAAAATAGACGGTATGCGCGGCGAGCGGGTCAGCCTTGATATGTAAATGATCGAAAAAGCGCGCAAACCTCTCCGTCTGCAACGTCTTTTTCGTCATTTTACCCTGTTCGTACTCCCGCCACACGGCGTCGTTGAACCGTTTGTATTCGGAATAATCCGACTCGCTGTACGGGATATGCAATTCCCGCATCGCATACGCGAGGCTCTCTTTTGACGAGCGGATAAAATCCAAAATCGTTTCGTCCGCGTCGAGAAGAAAATTTATCATATGCATTCTCCGCGCAAAAGCGCCGTTTTGTAAGCAAATCGCCCGCAACGCACGTTGACTCACCCCTCTTTATCGCCGATCAGGGCGAGCTCTTTCAGCGCGCGCGTATAGGCGATGTATTTCTCGTTTTGAGTCATATCTTCGTCGGCGACCGCAACACAGGTAAATTCCAGCCCTTTGGATTCGTAGACGGTCATGATATTGATCTTCTTTTTTGAGATCTTGCCCGTCTGTCTGACGACGTTATAACTTTTGCGGGTGTATTTCGCCAGATTCGTGTCGGAAACGATGACGGCTTTGAGCCCCTTCTTATCCCTGAAAAAGCCGCTGACGCCGCGTACGCCGATCCTCTCGACGGGTGGTCCGTCAAACCCGACGGGAAGCATATCGATGCCGAGCGTGCCCGATACGAATTCCACGATCTGGTTGGTATTTCTGTAATTCCTGTCGAGGCAATATGTCTCCCCGGGGAAAAAGGACCAGTCTTTCAGACCTCGGAATTTTGTGATATTCTGCGCAAGGTCGCCGTATACGTTGAACGCCGCGTCCGTGTTGATGGATTTGAGCAGCGCATATTCGTTTTCGGAGATGTCCTGTCCCTCGTCCACGAATACCATGCCGAAACGCGGTTCGAGCTTTCTGCCGAGCAGATCGAGGATCAGGCAGAGCACATACGCGTCGCTCTTGAAAAGCCCCTTGCCGACCTTGTACCTGTTTTTCGCGTTTCGTACGATCTCTTTATAGAAATGCCGCGCAAGTTCGATATGCGTGCCGCATTTTCCGATCTTGGTGAATTGATCGTTGCCCTGCAGCGTTTCAAAAAATTCCGAAAATCCCGCAAACAGCTCCTCGATCCTTTCCACGCGGGCACGGGTCGCCTCGATCTCGCCGAGCAGCTCCCTTCTGCGTTCGATCCGTTCGGGATACGTTTCCGTCTCCACGCCGTTTTTGTAGATCTTATAGCGTTTGAGATCGGCAATCTCCTTTTCAACGGCGTCTTTCAGCTCGGCAAGATCGGAAAGAGCGGCGCCCGTCACGCGCGCGTGCATGTTCCCGATATACGTTCCCGCGCGGTACAATGCGAGTATGCGCGCATAGAAATAGCTGAAATTGGCGATCTTATCGCTCCTGAGCGTAACGGAGAAAAACTCTTCTGCCGCAGTCACTTCGTTCATCAGGTTGCGGAAAGGCTTGGTATAGTAAAGCCCTCCCTCCGCTTTTTCCTTGATCTCGCCGAGCACGGCGCGGCGCACGCGCACGCCTGCGTTGCGGATATAGGAGAAGGCTTCGATCTGCTCTTTCAGTCCCTCTGCGACCGCTTGGGAAGCCTGTGCGCACTCTTCGCTCAAAAACATACCCGCAATGCCGTCGTAGATCTTGCGCAATTTCGTTTCCGCATCGCTCTTGAATTTTGCGGAATAGATGTATTGCGCATAGGCGGGCGGCATTTCGGATAGATTGATCTTGTCGGAAATGTCCACACCTTCGTTTTTGAGAAGTTCCAGAAAATACTCGTCTATGGTATACGTCTTGACCTTTTCCAGCTCCAAAACGGCAGAAAGTTCGTCTATAAAATCGTTGAAGGAATCGCTCGGCGTTATGACCAACACGTCGCGCGGAGTGAGTTTCTCGTTATTGTACATGAGAAAACTCAGCCTGTGAAGCAAGATCATCGTCTTGCCGCTTCCCGCACAGCCCTGCACGACAAAGCTGTCACGCTCCGGTTTCGTGATGATCTCGTATTGCTTTTCCTGTATGGTCTCGATGATGTCGGAAATTTCAGACTGTTCTTTTTTCTCGCGCAGGATCTCTTTCAAAAACGGATCGAAGATGATCTCTTCGTCCCTGCCTGCGATCTCTTCTTTGGTAAGATAATCGCGCAGGCTCAGGTATTCGTTTTTGAAGTCCAGCAGTTTCCCGTTGAGCGTGCGCAGTGCGCGGCGGAGAATGAGCTTATAGTCGTATTCGTTGATGGAAAAACTGATCTGGCTCTTCTGATAATATTTTCTCGCCAGCGGCGCGCGCCAGTCGACGATCTCCAGATTGATATCCCCGCGCTTTCCGATATAATAGCTGTTGTACCCTTCCTTTTCGTCAAAGAGGTCCATGCGCGCAAAATACGGCTCGACGAAAAAGCCCTTATAACTCTCGATCTCCTCGCGCCAGCCTTTCATTTCAGCGGTCAGCCCGATGACTGTGCGGTAGTTTTCCGCGGAAAACTCCTCCTGCGCCCTGATCTTTTCGATCTCTTCGCGATTGCTTCTGATCTTCATCTTGAGCTTGTTGATGTAGACCGTTTTGAGGAGCGTCATCACGGCGCGGATATGCAATTCCTCGTAAGCGCGCTGTTTGTCCTCGTCTAGCAGATCGAGATAAAACTGTTTATCGGGTTGTTTACGGCTTTTTATTAAATTTTGCAGTTCATCGACAGAAAGTTCAGACATATTTTCCCCGCTTGCGTTTTGCCCGCCGCAAAAGCGTCAAAATGCTATTGATTTAGTATAACATACAATTCAAAAAAAATAAATACCTTTGCTCAAAATTTCACAAAGGTATTTTTTGTAAACGACATTTTATGTTAAACCGTCTGTTATTTCGCGAAAAAACTCTTCAGAGCCTTAAATCATAAAGTTCGATCAACGGAAAACAAATGACCGTGGTCATTGCCGAAGAAATTTTCCCATAGAAACAAAGCCCCCGAGCGATTTTTCGCTCGGGGGCAACATTCCGTTTCAACGTCGCATGGCCGCACGCTTCTTTCAGATCTTTTTACTCCCACTCAATGGTGCCGCAGGGCTTCGGCGTGAGGTCATACAGTACGCGGTTGACGCCCTTCACCTCTCTCGTGATGCGGTCGGTGATGTGCTGAAGAAGCGCAAACGGCACGTCTTCGACCGTTGCGGTCATCGCGTCGAGCGTGTTCACCGCACGGATGATGACGGGATATTCGAACGTGCGCAGACCGCCCTTCACACCCACAGACTTGAAATCGGGCACGACCGTAAAATACTGCCACACCTTCCCTTCCAGTCCGTTTTTAGCAAACTCCTCACGCAGGATCGCATCCGATTCGCGCACGCATTCCAGCCTGTCGCGCGTGATCGCGCCGAGACAGCGCACGCCGAGCCCGGGACCGGGGAACGGCTGGCGATATACCATGTTATCGGGAAGCCCCAGCGCCTTTCCGACGACGCGCACCTCGTCTTTGAAAAGGAATTTCAGCGGTTCGACGAGTTCGAATTTCAAATCTTCGGGAAGCCCGCCCACGTTGTGATGCGCCTTCACGGGACCGCTTTCGAGAATGTCGGGATAAATGGTGCCCTGTGCGAGAAATTCGATCCCGTCCTGCTTGCGCGCTTCCTCTTCAAAAACGCGGATAAATTCCGCGCCTATGATCTTGCGCTTCTTTTCCGGTTCGGCAACGCCCGCGAGCTTGTCCAAAAAACGATCCACCGCGTCCACATAGACGAGGTTCGCATTCATCTGATTTTTGAAAACTTCGACGACCTGCTCGGGTTCGCCCTTTCTCAGAAGCCCGTGGTTGACGTGCACGCAGACGAGATTTCTGCCGATCGCCTTAATGAGGAGCGCGGCAACGACGGAAGAGTCCACTCCGCCCGAAAGCGCAAGCAGAACTTTTTTGTCGCCCACCTGTTTTTTCACCGCATCGATCTGTTCCGCGATAAATTTGTCCGCAAGTTCCTTTGTCGTGATACGCACCATTTCCTCGGGGCGTTTGTTGCTTTCCATAAACATTCCTCCGTTATTTAATCACCAGGCGCAAGCGCCGCGGCAAAGCCGCCGCTTTCACCCTGATCTTTGATTTGATATGAATCCGAAGTCGGTCAGCCCCCGCCTCGGCAAAACCCAAAAACCCGTTTATTCCCACTCAATGGTTGCGGGCGGTTTGCTCGTGATATCGTAAACGATGCGGTTGGCGTGCGGGACCTCGTTGATGATACGGTTGGATATCTTTTCGAGCACGTCGTAGGGAATGCGCGCCCAGTCGGCTGTCATCGCATCCACGCTCGTGACCGCACGCAGCGCGATCACGGGCTCATACGTTCTCGCGTCGCCCATGACACCGACGGTGGAAGTCGACGTGATCACCGCGAAATACTGCCAGATCTCGCGGTTGAGCCCCGCTTTTGCGATCTCCTCGCGCATGATGAAGTCCGCGTCGCGGAGAGTCTGCAATTTTTCTTCGTTGACTTCGCCCATGATGCGGATCGCAAGCCCGGGCCCGGGGAACGGCTGGCGCTGAACGACGGAATCGGGAAGCCCCAGCTCCGTGCCGACTTTGCGCACCTCGTCTTTGAACAGGTCGCGGAGCGGCTCAATGATCTCCTTGAAATCGACCACTGACGGAAGCCCGCCCACGTTGTGATGACTCTTTATGACAGCGGATGCCCCCTTCCCGCTCTCAATGACATCGGGATAGATCGTACCCTGCACGAGAAAATCGACAGCGCCGATCTTCTTCGCCTCCGCTTCAAAAACTTTGATAAATTCCTCGCCGATGATCTTGCGCTTTTTTTCGGGCTCGCATACTCCTTTGAGTTTGGTCAGAAATCTCTCCCGCGCGTCCGCCTTCACGAGATTCATGCCGAGTTTGTCGCGGAACACGTCAACGACCTCTTCCGCCTCGCCCTTGCGCAAAAGTCCGTGGTCCACGAAAACGCAGGTCAGATTCTCGCCCGCCGCACGGTGGATGAGCGTCGCCGCAACGGCACTGTCCACCCCGCCGCTCATTGCGCAGAGCACCTTTTTCCCTTCCAGCTTCTTTTTGAGCGACGCGACCTGTTCTTCCACAAAATTCGACATCGTCCAATCGCCCTTTGCACCGCACACGCCGTACAGAAAATTCCTGAGGATCTTCTCACCTTCGATCGTGTGATGCACTTCCGTATGGAACTGAATTCCATAAATTTTCCGCTTTGCATCCTCGAATCCCGCCGCGGGACAAGTTTTTGTGGTCGCAGTTATCGCAAATCCTTCGGGGACCCTGCTCACATAATCGGTATGGCTCATCCAACATACGTTCCGTTTTGCAACGCCTTCGAAAAGCGTGCTCCCCTCGGCATATTCGATCTCACTTTTACCGTACTCTCTCGTGTCCGCGTGCGAAACGCTCCCGCCAAGCTTATGAGCGATGAGCTGACAGCCGTAGCAGATCCCGAGGATCGGGATGTTCAACGCAAAAATACCCGCATCCACGTCGGGAGCGCCCTCTTCGTAAACGCTGTTCGGTCCGCCCGTAAAAATAATGCCCACGGGCGCATATTCTTTTATTTTTTCCAGCGTCATGTCATACGGCAAAAGATCGCAGTAAACACCCAGCTCGCGCACCCTGCGCGCGATCAGCTGATTATACTGCCCGCCGAAATCCAAGACAAGTACTTTTTCGTGTTTCATTTTCACTCCGTTAAATTCAGGTCTGGCGTTTGCTTTCAAACAAAAAAGCGCACCTGCCGCAATCGCATAAGTTTCTGCAAAAAACGCACCTGCCGCAATCGCATAAGTTTCTGCAAAAAACGCTCATGCCGCCGCCAGGAAGGCAGCCCCTCGCAGATCGCCGCGAGCGCAATACCCACAAACAAAAAATCGGAAAGCGGCAACATAAAGCCACGGCATGCAATGTCCGTACTTTTAAAACAAGTTTTTTACGAAATAATGTACCGCAAAACCGAGCGGTACATTATAAGCCGTTTATGTGTTCGCCACGGCGCCTGTCGGAGCCGAACGCACTGTAACCCTTGCAAAAATCACAGACCTCTCGGGCTGTAATTGGGAGATTCTTTTGTGATGGAGATGTCATGCGGATGGCTCTCGATGAGCGAGGCATTCGTCATGCGGACAAATTTTGCATTTTTGCGCATCTCGTCGATGTTGTGCATCCCGCAATATCCCATGCCCGCGCGGAGTCCGCCGAGCATCTGGAAAACGATATCCGCAAGGCTTCCTCTGTAAGGCACGCGGCCCTCGACCCCTTCGGGAACAAATTTCTGCGCGTTCTCCTGAAAATATCTGTCCTTGCTGCCGGCCGCCATGGCGCCGAGCGAACCCATGCCCCTGTAAACTTTGAAGCTTCTGCCCTGATAGATCTCGATCTCGCCGGGGCTTTCGAGCGTACCGGCAAACAGACTGCCGAGCATGACGGCGGAAGCGCCTGCGCCGATCGCTTTGACGATGTCGCCGCTGTACTTGATGCCGCCGTCGGCGATGATGCGTTTGCCCATTTTATCCGCCTGTTCCGCGCAGTTGAGAACAGCGGTGAGCTGCGGCATGCCGATGCCCGCGACGATGCGGGTCGTGCAGATAGAACCGGGACCGATACCTACTTTGACGACGTCCGCGCCCGCGTCTATGAGCGCTTTCGTCGCTTCCGCCGTCGCGACGTTGCCCGCGATTAGAGTCAGGTTCGGGTATTTTGCCTTGATTTTCGTAACTTCTTCGAGCACGCCCTTGCTGTGACCGTGCGCGGTATCCACGGTGATGACGTCGACTTTCGCGGAAATAAGAGCCGCAATGCGTTCCATCGTATTGGCAGAGGTACCCACTGCCGCGCCGACCAGGAGCCTGCCGTTCTTGTCGCGCGCAGAATTCGGATACTGAATGCTCTTCTCGATATCTTTGATCGTGATGAGCCCTTTGAGATATCCGTCTTTGTCGACGATCGGCAACTTTTCGATCCTGTGTTTGCCGAGGATCTTCTGCGCCTCTTCAAGGGATGTCCCGACGGGGGCGGTGACCAGGTTTTCCTTAGTCATGATGTTGTCGATCGGCTGATCGTAGTTGGATTCGAAACGGAGATCGCGATTGGTCAGAATACCGACGAGTTTTCCGTTCTCCGTAATGGGAACGCCGCTGATCTTATAACGTTCCATGAGAGCGACCGCTTCGCGCACGGAATTTTCGGGCGAGAGGAAGAAGGGGTCGGTGATGACGCCGTGCTCGCTCCTTTTGACCTTGTCCACCTGCGCCGCCTGCTCTTCGATGGTCATGTTCTTGTGGATGATGCCTATGCCGCCTTCTCTCGCGAGCGCGATCGCGAGCTTGCTTTCGGTAACGGTGTCCATCGCCGAACTCATCAACGGAATGTTCAGTTTCGGATCGTCTGTCAGCGAGGTATTGAGATTTACGCCGCTGGGCAACACGTCCGATGCCGCCGGGATCAGAAGCACGTCGTCGAAAGTCAACCCTTCTTGCACAATTTTGTTCATAAGCAATCTCCTTTGTTTTTTATATGGTAAAACTAAAATGAATAACAAGTCAAAAATGCCTGACGCAAAAAAGCGGATACAAAAAAGCAACTTGCCGCAAAACCGCCGCGCCTATGCACAGAAATCTTCCAAAATAGAGATCAGAGTCTGTAAATTCTGCACGTCCTGTTCTTTGTCAAAATCCACCTTATCCATCTGCGCTTTGCATTCCGAAAGAAGCTCCGACGCGAATACAGCATCGCCCCTTTCGATCACCGACATCGCAAGCGTCACGACCGCGTTGTTTTCGGGAAAAGAGTTTCTGTTCAGAAGAAAAGCTGTTTCCATAGCTCCCGTCCCGTCACCCGTGCGGTATTTCCCGACGGAGACCAACCCCGTCATATACTGCGCATAAGAAGAAGTGATTCGTCCGTCCTCTTCCGCACCTGACTTTTCATCTTCGGCGGCGCAATAATCGTAAAAATCTGCGCGCGCCAAAAGCTTTTCGCCATATTCGGAAACAATTTTCCAGCTTGCGGAACCATATCCCCGTTCCACCACATTGGCAAGATCGTCTATCTCTTTGGAACGCGAATATACAGAAACGGCGTACTGCGTACAAGCTTTCTCCATACCGCAAAGATCGGTTATGCGAAGCATCACCGACGGAAACAAAACGGTGAATACGCCGAACAAAACCAGCATCAATGCGATTATGCAGGCAAGCGTAACGGCTGCCGTTTTTGCGATCAGTTTACCCAAAGCACTCTCCGTCATACAGGAACAGGCGGCGGCAAGAAAGAACGCCCCACCCTAACTTTGATTTTGATTTTGATTATTTTAACATACACGAAAAAAAAAATCAACTGCATACGCAAAAAAAACTGACTTCCGCCGCATTTTTATCCCGCGCAAACATACCGACGTATTCGCGCATCCCGTCATACAAAACAAACAGGCAGCATACAATAAAAAAAAGAGCGCAGAGCAATCCGTCCACTCTGCAAAAAAGAGGTTTTGCATGAAAAAAATCATTCCCGCAACATTTGTCGTCGCCGTTGCGTTATTGTTTTTCGGCTGCGGCAAAGGCAACGAGTTATGCGAACTTGTATCTGAATACCGCAGTGCCGTTTATACCGCTGAGAGCGGCGATGCGGCATTGCAGGCATATTATTCGCAGAAAGAATATCCGTATGCCGCCGACGGCGTGGCGGCTGCAATGACTTCGTGTTTCGAAGTGCAGGCGACCCTGCCCGACAACACGCTGACCTATACCGTCTCGTTTCGTTGCGGGGAAAAAAGTTTCGGCGGCGAAATGAGTTACGACAGCGTCAGACAAGTCTTCTGCTTTTCGCAAAGCATGGAAGAACCTTCCGAAGAAACCATGACATTCACGGTAACTGCCGAAGGCGAAAACGCACCCGCTTACACCTTCGAAGCCAAGAAGGCGGGAAAAGATCTGCTTACTCTCGGGGAACTTCTCAGCAGAATAGATGAAAACAAGAAAAGCGAGCTCGAACAATTCGGCGGAAAACAATTCGGAGGCGAGATCTATGTGCGACTCATGGTACAAGACGAAAAATGCTATTACTACGTGGGGTTCATAGATCGCTCGGGCAAGTGCCTTTCCTTCCTCGCCGACGCACAGACCGGCGAAGTACTCGCGACAAAATCTTCCTGATTTTCATTATCCTGCGATCCGCACGCACTCTGAATTTGCCCGAATATAAACAGATTTTTT
>CALVSU010000024.1 GCA_944359385.1 uncultured Clostridia bacterium
GAACGCAGAACAAGGCTTGATCACGAAATCTTTACAGGAAAGATTGCAACAGTTAGAAGAAAAACAATCTTCTCTGCGCGAGAAAATAGAAATCGAAAAATCAAAAACACGCCTTGCCCTAAAACCCGAAGACATAACACAGTATGTTCGCAAAGCTCTGCGAAAAAAGCCAAGAGAACTGATTGACCTGCTCGTTAAAGAAGTGATTGTCTTCAACGACAAAATACAAATCATTTACAACTATACAAAAAATCCTGATGACCTTGATCATCAGGATTTTGTTTTTTATTCGACAAACAGCATCTTTGAACTTATCCGTAAAAAATCCTGCATTCCAGAAGAAACCGTTTCCTACGAATATAAAATCGAATGTATTGCATAAAAAACAACCTCAACCGCCCTCTTTTATGAGTTCAGCTGAGGTTGCACTTGGTGGAGTAGGCGAGAATTGAACTCGCGTCTTACCGGATTGCCAAAAGGCTTTCTACACGCTTATGCCGCAATTGTCTTACGATACGCGCCTCTGCGACCGAAAGTGCGTATCGGCAGAAATCTTAAATCCGCCGCCTTGCCGACTTCACATCAAAACGACAGTTCCCCGCCTTTGTTGACGCCCGTTCCCTTCCGACGGGAAAAAGAGACAGACGAACCGCTTAACCTAAATTAAGCAGCGTACGCGAGCTGAGTGTTCGCGCTGTAGTTTGCATTGTTATCTGCATTTAAATTTAAGCCGAATGTTTTATAGAGGCCACTCGTTCCTCTGCGTGCTTACCTTTCCGCGCACCGGCAATCGAACCCGGTGCTACCCCATAATGCGCACGGACAAGCGGGACTTTTTTGTCCGCCCCGTGCGTCTGTACTTATATTATAGCAATTTCCCGACAAAAATGCAACATTTCACGATACTATGTATTCCGATGCAGCCTTTTCTCGTTTTTTTCTTTCGAGCGCGCGCAATTTGAGCGCAAACGAAAGATACATTGCGGCCGCCGCCAAAAACGCAAGAACGAACGCAGCCACCGCCGTGACACCGTACAGGCAAACGTATATCAGCGTATCCGCAAACAGCAAGCCTCCCGTGACGGCGACCGCAATGAGACTGCCGCGATACCGTCCGAAACATTTCCCTTCGCAAAAAACTTTGCGAGCAAGCTGTCTGCTTCGGATGAGCATGACCGTTCCGACAATCGCGAACACGAGATATGCGATCGCAAAGAGCACGGATATCACGATCTTGACCGCCTGCGCCAATCCTAAGGCAAACCCTTGCACGACCGCGCCCGTGACGTTGTCCGACTGCGGCGTCTGTATCTGTTTCGGCAAGATCACCAATGAAAACACGACCATAAAAATCAGCGCCGCGCACATACAAACGATCGCCGCAATGTCGGAAACGACCGTCTTCTTCACCGATTTCGGAATCGCCTGAACGGCGCCCCGTATCTGTTCTTCCACCTGTCTCCCCCCTGTTTTTTAAAATTTGAAAGGCGTCACCTGATAGACATAATAGTTGAGCCAATTGGTATAGAAAAGATTTGCCGCGCTCGTCCAAGTCACTTTCACTTCCGCATGCGTATCATCGGTAAAATAATTGAACGGCGGTTTGATAGCAAGCCCTTTGGCAAGATCGCGCTCGTATTCTTTTTTCAGCGTATAGCGATCATACTCCATATGTCCCGTCAGAAAGATCTTCTTGTTGTCCCTGGACTTCGCGATGGAAAGCCCCGTATAATCAGATTCGCTCAGGACAACAAGATCCTCTACTTTTTCCACATCGGCAAGGTCAACCGTCGTATGCCGCGAATGCGGTATATAAAAGACGTCGTCGATCCCCTTCAAAAGCGGATCGTGCTGTTCGATGTATTTTCTGTGCGGAAAAATCCCGAACAGTTTTTCGGGCAGAAGTTTCTTCTGTATACCGTAGTAATAATACAATGCCGCCTGCGCGCCCCAGCAGATGTAAATGGTGCTGGTCACCTTTTTATCTGCGAAATCGAAGAGTTTTTTCAGTTCGTCCCAGTAAGCGACCTCTTCGAAAGGCATAGTCTCCACGGGCGCGCCCGTGATGATCATTCCGTCAAAATGTTTGTCTCGGATGTCGTCAAACTTTTTATAGAATTTTTCCAGATGCGCCGCCGCCGTGTTCTTGCTCTTATACGATTCCGTATAAATGAGGGTGACATTGACCTGCAGCGGAGAATTGGAAAGAAGGCGCATGAACTGCGTTTCCGTTTCCACCTTCGTGGGCATGAGGTTGAGAATGGCGATCTCCAGAGGCCGAATGTCCTGCGTGAACGCGCGTTCATCGTTCATGACGAAAATATTTTCCTCTTTGAGCGCCGAAAAAGCGGGGATATCCTGCGGAATGACGATCGGCATTTGCTTTTTCTCCTTTTTCCTTTTGTATCAAAATCAAGCGGACGGCATTTTTTGCCCATAGACATGAAGCACAAACCGGCTTTCTTACCCTGTAAGCACTGGAAAACCGTCCTTTCCGATGCTCCGTCTGCGCCGCGGCGCAGACAGGATGGGATACTTTTCTTAAATTTTAGCCAGAGCCTGTTCGAGATCGGCGATGATATCGTCGGGATTTTCGATGCCGACGGAAAGGCGCACGAGATTTTCGGGTACTCCCGCCTGTTCCAGTTCTTCTTTCGTGAGCTGGCGGTGGGTCGTCGAAGCGGGGTGCAGAACGCAGCTTCTCACGTCGGCAACGTGCGTTTCCTGCGTAACGAGTCTGAGCGCCTCCATGAATACCGCCGCCTTTTTCACGTCGCCTTTGATGCCGAAACTCAGCATACCGCCCTGTCCGTCGGGCAGATATTTCTCGGCAAGCTTATGATATTTGTTGTCGGGCAGAGACGCGTGCCACACCCAGTCGATCTTGGGATGTTTCGAAAGATATGCCGCCACCTTCTTCGCGTTGGAAGAATGGCGCTCCATGCGAAGCGCGAGCGTGTCAGCGCCCAGCCAGCTCAGAAAAGCGTTCTGCGGGCTCATCATCGCGCCCATATCGCGCATCATCTGCGCGCGGCACTTCGTCGCGAACTGTGCCGCGGGAAGATCGGCGTACACAAGCCCGTGATAGCTCTCGTCAGGCACGTTAAAGGATTCGTAGCGGGGATTCCCCTTGAAATCGAAGTTGCCGCCGTCCACGATCATGCCGCCGAGCGCCGCCGCGTGTCCGTCCATATATTTCGTCGTAGAATGGATGATGATGTTTGCGCCCCACTCGAACGGACGGCACAAAATAGGCGTCGCAAGCGTGTTATCCACGGCAAACAGCACTTTATGCTTTTTGGAGATCGCGGCGATCTTATCGAAATCGAGGATCTTGATCGCGGGATTTGCAATGGTTTCGGTAAAGATCAGCTTGGTCTTACCGTCAATGAGCTTTTCGATCTCTTCGGCGGGTGCGTCGGGATCGAAAAAGCGGGTCTCGATGCCGAGTTTGGGCAGTGTGACCGCGAAAAGATTAAACGTTCCGCCGTAGATCGCCGAAGAGGAAACGATGTTGTCCCCCGCGCCGCAGACGGTAAACGCGGCAAGCGTAGAAGCCGCCATGCCCGAGGAACAGCCCACCGCGGCGACGCCGCCTTCCAGTTCCGTGACTTTCCCCTCGAACGCCGCCACCGTGGGATTGGCGAGGCGGGAATAGAAATACCCGTCCGCTTTCAGATCGAAAAGATCCGCCATGCCCTGTGTGCTGTCGTAAAAATACGTCGTGCTCTGACTGATGGGCGGGATCCTGCTCTCGCCCGACTTCGGGCGATAACCGCCCTGTACGCAAATCGTGTCCTTTTTGTATGCCATAATTCTGTCTCCTTAAAAACTTGTTCGTATGTAAATATCCGTTTCCGCAAAACCATGCGACCGAAAAACACGGTCTGCGCGCCTTTGCAAAGGTGCGTCTGCCTGTAAAACGCCCGAAAAAAGCGCTCAGATGTATTCTTTGAGCCTTCTGTCGGTGTCCCGTTTGAGATCTTTCTCTTTGAGACTCTGTTTTTTGTCGTAAGTATGCTTGCCGCGGCAGAGCGCGACTTCCACTTTGACGAGCGAACCTTCAAAATAGACCTTCAACGGAACGAGGGTATATCCCTTTTCGTTGACCTTGCCGACGATCTTCGCGATCTCCGCTTTGTGCAGAAGCAATCGTCTGTCCCGCCGCGAATCGCGGGTATTGAACGCGCCGCTCTTGTCGTATACGGCGATGTGCATGTTTTTCAGCGTGACTTCGCCCTTTCTCACAAAACAGAAACTGTCCGAAAGCGAGCAGTTGTTCTTGCGTATGGATTTGACTTCGCTCCCTTCGAGCACGATGCCCGCTTCGAATTTTTCCTCAATGAAATATTCGAAAGAAGCGGATTTATTGACCGCTATGATTTTCATGTTCACATTTCCTTTTTGAGAAGGGAGTAAACGGCGGCGTCATGAAAAACGCCCGCTTTATACACGCTCTGCCGCAGTACGCCCTCCAAAACGAACCCGCATTTTTCCAGGACTCTGCGCGACGCCGCATTGTCCGCAAAGGACTCCGCGAAGATGCGCACGAGATCGGAGCCTGAAAAAACTTCTCCGACGATCTGCCGCACCGCCCTGCTCATGATCCCTTTGCCCCAAAATTGCGGAGAAAGCCAGTACCCAAGTTCGCCGCCGCGCCTGCCGACATCCTCGCCGCGGCATACCGCAACGCTGCCCGCCGCTTTTCCGCACACTAAGACCGCCCTGTAAAAATCGCCTTTCGCATTGCTTTCGCGGGCAAACGCGATAAAATCCGCCGCGTCCCTTTGCGTGTACGGATGCGGAAAAACATCTCTCAGCCAGCGGGCTATGCGCGCGTCGTCTGCGCTTTCCGCGAGAGAAGATGCGAATTCTTCCCGCCACGGCACCAAAGAAAATTCCATAAAAGACTCCCTGCCGCCGTATGCGTATATTATAACATATTTATGCGAAAAATATCTGCTTTTTCCGAAAAAAACTCAATTTTCTTCCGCGAGGACAAAATTGCATTTTCTCGAACCGATATCGCACGCCGCGACGGTCACTTTCAGTTTATCGCCGATCTTAAAGGAGCGGCGTTCCCCTTTCAAGGTATACCTCTGTTCGACAAACACATAATCGTCGGGCGGCAGGCTTTCCATGCCGATACGCCCTTCTACCGTGTTTGCCAGTTCCACGAACACGCAGAACGCCGTCACGCCCGAAACGATGCCCTCGAACGTTTCTCCGATATGCGAACGCATATACCAGACTTTATACAATTCATCCACGGCGCGTTCCGCATCGTCCGCGCGGCGCTCCGTCTCCGAACAGGAAAGCGACGCCGTCTGCACGAACCCCGAAAAACTCTTTTCCGCTTCCCCTGCCCTCCCTTCGAGAACCAGCTTGACGATGCGGTGTATGAGAAGGTCGGGATAACGCCTGATGGGTGAGGTGAAATGGCAATAGCAATCGGACGCAAGACCGAAATGCCCCGTATTTTCCGCGCTGTAACGCGCCTTCGACATGGAACGCAGCATCACGCGGTTGACGACATGGCGCATGGGATCGCCGCTCTTTTCCAGCGCGTCGAGAATTTTGCCGTATTCGCCCGGGCGCACGTTTTCGGGATGAAAATTCGCCTTGATACCCAGTTCCGCGAGATACGCCTTGAATCCCGCCGCCTTTTCTTCGGACGGTTTTTCATGCACGCGGTAGACAAAGGGCATTTCATACGCCGCCATGAATGATGCCACCGTTTCGTTCGCGAGGATCATAAATTCTTCGATCATCCTGTGCGAGACGGTGCGCTTGTATTCTTCGACAAAGACCTGCCCGTCTTCGAGGGTGATCTTCGCCTCTTTCACGTCCAGATCGACGCTGCCGCGCGCCTCGCGCTTATTTATCAGGATCTCCGCGAGCGCCCTGCCCTCTTCGAGCATGGGCACGAGATGCGCATAGCGTTCGCGGCATTCCGCGTCGCCTTCGAGAATTTTGGTTACTTCGGTATAGGTCATCCTGTTGCGCGAGCGGATGACCGATTCAACGATCTCGCTGTCTTTCACGCGGCCTTTCCCGTCCACTTTCATGAGGCAGGAAAGAGTCAGCCTGTCCTCGCCCTCTTTGAGCGAGCAGACGCCGTTGGAAAGCTCCACGGGCAGCATGGGAAGCACCCTGTCGGGGAAATATACGCTTGTTCCGCGCGCAAACGCCTCTTTGTCCAGCGCACCGCCGCGGCGGACATAGTGCGTCACGTCCGCGATATGCACGCCCAACGCAAACAGATCTCCCTCTCGGCTGACGCTGATCGCATCGTCAAAATCGCGGGCGTCCTCGCCGTCGATCGTGATGGTCAAAGTGCCGCGCAGATCCCGCCGTCCTGCAAGATCGGGCATTTCCGCCGCGACGCGGCGGGCTTCGGAAAGCACCTTCTGCGTAAATTCCTCCGAAAGCCCGTTCGTCCTGATGATCGCTTCCTCCTCGACGGCGAGATCACCGCCTCTGCCCAAAACTTCGACGATCTCACCCTCAGGTTTTCTGTTTTCAGGCCAGCCGACCAGCTTTACAAATACCTTTTCTCCCGAAAACGCCCGCACTTTGCCGCCGACGATGCGGACGTCTTCAAAATACCTCCTGTCGTCGGGCGAAACGTACCCGCCGCGCTCTTCTTTGTAATAGGTGCCCGTAAGTTCCGTGATGCCGCGGGAAAGAATGCTGTACACTTCCGCTTCGTCGCCACGTTCGCCGCCGACGATCTTCGCAAAGACGACATCTTTATGCATTGCGCCGTGCAGGGAACGGTGCGGAATAAAAAGATCCTCTCCGCCCTCGCGCACAAGAAAGGCAAATCCTCTTTCGTTTCCGTTCAGCGTGCCTTTTATGAGCCCCAGTCGGGAAGGTCGGACAAACCTGCCCCGCTCGTCCCGCACGATCTCCCCCTCCGAAAGCATATCCGCAAGCAAAGCGCCGACCGCTTCGCGCTCCGCCCTGCCCGTAACGCCGAGAAGGCGGCAGATCTCGTTTTCTTTTTTATATTCGAGCTGACCGCTCTCAAATTTTTCTTTTAATTCTTCCGTCGCAGACATAAAACCTCCCTGCCGCCCGTTTTCTTTGCGAATGTAAAAAAACGACGGCGATTCATAACGAATAGCCGTCGTTAAGTGACTTGATCCCGGTTTATGCCCCGACACCGATCTGCAAGATGTAGAAAGTGATCGCAAGGACCGCGAGCACGACGAGGGAAATGACCGTCCATCTTTTCATTTTGCTCTCGAAAGACCTGCCCTTGTTCTTGCCGAAAAAGGTCTCGCTGGAACCGCCCAGCGCGTCGATACCCGTAGAGTTGCCGGGCTGGATAAGCACGATGACGATCGCAACCACGGAAGCGACCAACATCACGAGCAAAAGGATAAAACTGGCTATCGCATATGCGTTGTAGTTGTCCAAAGGCGCCAATAAATTTGACATATAAGACATCATGTCAGGCATTTGTATCACTCCAAAAAATTACTTTGTAACAGAATACTCGATAAGTATATCATATCGCGAAAGAATTTTCAACCGTTTTCGGGCGCCCTTTCGCATATTTTTTCTCTTTTTCGGGAGAATTATCCCTTATTTTACGATCAGGCTCTTGCCCGACATCTCTGCGGGAACGGCAAGCCCCATCATTTCCAGCAGGGTCGGCGCAAGGTCGGCAAGCACGCCGCCTTCCCGCAGTTTTGCGCTTTTCAGCGCGTCGGATACGAGCACGACGGGCACGGGATTGGTCGTATGCGCGGTGAACGGTGAACCGTCTTCCGCAATCATTTTGTCCGCATTGCCGTGATCCGCCGTCAAGAGAGCGCCGCCGCCCATCTCCAGGATCTTTTTCAGGACCCTGTCGACGCAGATATCCACCGTTTCGACCGCCTTTTCCGCCGCTTCCAGAACGCCCGTATGTCCGACCATGTCGCAGTTCGCAAAGTTCAGGATCATCACGTCGTACTCGCCTTTGGAAAGCTCTTCGATCGCTTTGTCCGTCACTTCGTACGCGCTCATTTCGGGTTTGAGGTCGTAGGTCGCCACCTTCGGGGAAGGAATGAGCACGCGCTCTTCTCCCGCGTTCGGCGCTTCCACGCCGCCGTTGAAAAAGAAAGTGACGTGCGCGTATTTTTCCGTCTCCGCGATGCGGAGCTGTTTCTTGCCCAAAGACGCGAGATATTCACCCAGCGTATTTTTCAGGCTCTGCGGCTTGAACGCGACAGAAACGTGCGCAAACGTCGCATCGTACTGCGTAAAGCAGACATAGACGGGCGCGAGATATCCCGTCTTTCTCTCAAACCCCGCAAAATCGGGCTCGGTGAACGCGCGGGTTATCTCTCTCGCGCGGTCGGGGCGGAAATTGAAGAATATGACGCTGTCGCCCTTTTCCACGAGCGCCACGGGTTTGCCGTCCTTTACGACGTTTGTGGGAAGGATAAATTCGTCGGTGACTTCCTTCTTATAGGACTCCTCGATCGCCTCCGCCGCGTCCTCCGCCTGAATGCCGTTGCCGAGCGTGAGCATTTCATACGCCTTGACCACGCGCTCCCAGCGGTTGTCCCTGTCCATCGCGTAATATCTGCCGCACACGGACGCGACCTTGCCGAACCCGAGCTTGTCCATCTCCTCCTGCAATGCGCGCACGAAGCCCGCGCCCGACGTGGGAGACACGTCCCTTCCATCCATAAAGCAATGCACATACGCGTCGGAAAGCCCCTCTTCTTTGCACATTTTCAGAAGCGCATAAAGATGGGTGTTGTGGCTGTGCACGCCGCCGTCGGACAAAAGCCCCCAAATATGCAGCTTTTTGCCGTTTTTCTTCGCGTTTTCTATCGCCGCAAGCAAAGCCTCGTTGCGGAAAAATGCGCCGTCCTGTATCTCTTTCGTGATCTTGGTCAGTTCCTGATACACGATGCGCCCCGCGCCCATGTTCAGGTGCCCGACTTCAGAGTTGCCCATCTGCCCGTCGGGAAGCCCCACGCTCATCCCGCTCGCGCCCAGAGACGAAGAGGGATATTCTCTTTGGTACCGCGCAACGTTCGGGCTCCCTTCCAGCGCAATCGCGTTGCCTTTCTTTTCGGGATTGATCCCATAGCCGTCCATGATTATGATCGCATAAGGTTTTTTCATTCTGACCACCTCAAAAATTTCTTTCGCCTTATATTATAATATAATTCCTCTCGTTTTGCAACTTTGCGGCGGGGAATTCTGAAATTTTGCGTTGCAGACTTTGGCGAATACCCTCTTTCGTATATGGGTGCGAAAATCAAGTGAACGTCCGCAGCGTTTTTTGCCTTCTCGCCAGCCCTGCGCAAAAAACTAGTTTGATTTACTTGACAAAAAATGCACAATGTGCTATGATGAATAAAACAAACATAATGAGAAAAAATTGAACATCTGTGATTTTGGATATCAATATTGGGGTAGTAAAATGATAGACGGAATACAGCAGAGGCTCCGCAATGCCATCAAAAACAGCGGAATGAGTCAGAAAGCGATCGCAGAAAGCATCGGCGTGCACCCGACTACGATCAGCAAATATCTTCGCTCGGATAAGTTTCCGTCCATCGATACTTTCGCCGCTTTATGCAAAGTATTGAACGTTTCCTCCGACCTCATTTTGGGACTGAAAAACTGATTCTTGTTTTTCCTTTGAGAATACAAAGAAACGCGGCGTATCGGCATCGTCCGAAATTTACACGCCGTGCAGGTTAATACTCGTATGTTTGCTAAGATTTTGAAAACCTTAAGAAAAGAGAACGGAACCACCCAATGCGAACTCGCCGATAAACTCGGCGTAAAGCAATCCACGGTCAGCAGCTGGGAGATCGGGCGTTCCCGCCCCACATTCGAACAGATCATCGAGATCTCCAACATTTTCAGCTCTTCCACCGATTTTCTGCTCGGAAAATCCGATTACGAAAACAACTACGTCTATACGGATAACAAGACGTTGCAGAACTTTTATCTGGATTTCAGCAAACTGAGCAAAGCTGAACAGACTTTCCTCGTAAAAGCCGTTCACGCATACGTGGAAAACAAATAATTCTGCCCTATCGCGATGAATCAAAAACATTCGCTAAACATAGCGAATGTTTTTTTATTTTTTGATTATCACCAAAAACTATTAGCGGTTGGAAATATTATCCCCCGCCCTGCGCTCCTGCCGTCCTGCATTCTTCTGTCTCTGCACGTTTGCGTCTCCGAACACGTTTGTCCGCAACAAGCAATGCGGCGATCAAAACGATCCCCCGATTTATGAAAGACGGGATGCGGCAAATTACCGCATCCCGTCTTTTATAAAACCACACAAATCGGTCGTGTGTCCGAACCGATATCGAGTCATTGCAAAACAATTTGTCCGCAGACATCAAAACGATGCAAAACGATTTGCAAAGCATCAAAGATACCGCGGTTTGTCCGAGCCGAAAAAACCGAAGCAGAAAATTATTTGTCGAAATTAACGATGATCGAGAAATCTTCCGCTTTAAGGGAAGCGCCGCCGATCAGACCTCCGTCGATCTCGGGCATCGCCATGAGCTCTTTGCAGTTCTTCGCGTTCATGCTCCCGCCATACTGAATGCGCACCTTTTCCGCGCACTTCGGGCAGAAAGTTTCCGCCAAAGTCTTGCGGATAAAGCCGATCGTCTCGTTCGCCTGTTCCGCCGTCGCCGTCTTGCCCGTGCCGATCGCCCAAACGGGTTCATAGGCGATGACGATCTTCGAAACGTCGTCAAGCCCTTTGAGTCCCTCTTTGATCTGCACGGAGAGCACCGCTTCCGTCTTGCCCGTTTCGCGCTCTTCGAGACTTTCGCCAACGCATACGATCGGGATCAGACCCGCGGCAAGAGCCGCGTGCATACGTTTGTTCACCGTTTCGTCCGTTTCGCCGAAATACTGGCGGCGTTCGCTGTGTCCGATGATGACGTATTCAACACCGAACTCTTTGAGCATCTCCGCAGAGATCTCGCCCGTATAGGCGCCTTTTTCGGCAAAGTGCACGTTCTGCGCACCGAGATGCACGTTGCTGCCCTTAACGGCCGCAGAAACCGCGGGAATATCCGTAAAGGGAACACAGACGACGACATCGCAGGACGCGTCTTTTACAAGCGGTTTGAGCGCGTTGACGAGCGCCGCGCCTTCCGCCGCAGTCTTGTTCATTTTCCAGTTGCCGGCAATGATAGGTTTTCTCATGTTTTTCAGTCCTTTTATGCAGTCATATTTTACATGGAAAAAGCGGAAGCGAAAGACGCTCCGCTTTCCCCTGTATATTTTTGTCAGTCTTTGTCGTTGAGGCAGGCAATACCGGGGAGCACTTTGCCTTCGAAAAGTTCCAAAGAAGCGCCGCCGCCCGTGGAGATATGCGTCATCTTATCCGCATAGCCGAGCTGCTGTACCGCCGCCGCGCTGTCGCCGCCGCCGATGATGGTCGTAGCGCCTTCCGCTTCCGCCATTGCTTCCGCGATCGCGATCGTGCCTTTCGCAAGGATCGGGTTTTCGAAAACGCCCATCGGTCCGTTCCAGATGACCGTCTTTGCGCCTTTGATCGCGTCGGCAAAGAGTTTCCTCGTCGCCTCGCCGATATCGAGTCCTTCCATGTCCGCGGGGATCTCGCTGACTTTGACCGTCTTGACTTCGACGGGAGCGTCGATCGGGTTCGGGAATTCCTTGACGATGACCGTATCGATGGGCAGAAGCAGTTTCTTGCCCATATCTTTGGCTTTCTGCATCATGTCTTTGCAGTAGCCGAGTTTTTCGTCGTCGACGAGCGACTTGCCGATCTCATACCCTTCCGCTTTGAGGAAGGTATACGCCATACCGCCGCCGATGATGAGCGTATCGCATTTATTGAGGAGATTGGAGATGACGTTAAGTTTGTCAGCGACCTTCGCGCCGCCGAGCACGGCAACAAACGGGCGCACGGGATGATCGAGACTGTCCGCCATGACTTCCAGTTCTTTCTGGATGAGGAAGCCGCAGACCGCCGTCTTGACAAGACCGTATTCCACGATCGCTGCAGTGGACGCATGGGAACGGTGCGCCGTACCGAAAGCATCGTTGACATAGATGTCGCAGTAAGAAGCGAGTTTCTTGCAGAATTCAAGGTCTTTGCCCTCTTCGCCCGCATAGAAACGCAGGTTCTCCAAGAGTACGCATTCACCTTCTTTGCAGGCAGCGACTTTCGCTTCCGCATCGGGTCCGACCACGTCTTTTGCAAAAGTCACTTTCCCGCCGAGCAGTTCATTGAGCCTGTCCGCGACAGGTTTGAGCGTCAGTTTGGAAGGCTCGCTCTTCTTCGCTTTTTCGACATACTCTTCGGTCGCTTTTGCCTGCTCTTCCGCGGGAAGTGCCTCGACCGCCTTCTTTTCTTTCTTATTCAATTTGACTTTCGCATCAAAAATGTTATGCGGCTTGCCCATATGGGAGCAAAGTATGACCTTTGCGCCGTGCTCCATCAGATATTTGATGGTGGGAAGCGCGCCCATGATGCGGTTTTCGTCGGTGATCTTGCCGTCCTTCATCGGAACGTTAAAATCGCACCTTACGAGAACTTTTTTGCCTTTTACTTCAACGTCGGTAACAGACTTTTTGTTCATGACCATATCTCCTTTTGCTTTTTATTTTACCCTATTTAATATGATATACTTTTTTTCCCGATTTGTCAATAACTGACCGAAAGTTTTTCCTTTTCACGCAAAAAGAACGGCACACACTAAAACACTTTGTCCCGCACCCATAACACGAGCACCCTATTCTCCGCGCAGTTTCCCTTTGCGCTCGGACGAACGATAACCGTTCTGGCGCCACGCTTCATATACAGCGATCGAAACGGAATTGGAAAGATTCAGCGAACGGATCTCCCCGATCATCGGAATGCGCACGCAGTTTTCGTAATGCGCTTTGAGGAGAGACTCGGGAAGCCCCTTCGTTTCTTTGCCGAAAACGAGAAAATCACCTTCGCGGTATTCGATATCGCTGTGCGTTTTTTCCGCCTTCGTACTGTAAAAGAAGAAACGTGCGGACGGGTATTTTGCAAAAACCTCCTCGACGGCATCGTAGTAAGAGATGTCCACAAAATGCCAGTAATCCAATCCTGCCCTTTTTAGATATTTGTCAGACACCTCGAATCCGAGCGGGCGCACGAGATGCAATTTGCAACCTGTCGCCGCGCAGGTCCGCACGATGTTTCCCGTATTCTGCGGGATCTCCGGCTCAACCAAAACAATATGAAACATGCTATTTCCTCCGTATGCCCGTCGCGGTCTTTCGTCATTTTCATGTAATTTGTCGCTTTATCTCGATGACGTCTGAAAGATTTTATGACCGCGACGGAATATTTTTCCTATTTTACTTGACTTATAAAACCGAATAAGCTATAATACGTACATCAAACAGGAAGCGCCGCACGTCCGGCGCCGTCTTGTTTTCCTGCTTTTGATTACACTCACTACCCATATTTTTTCTCATTTGTTTTAGGAGAGCGGCGCGTCGCGAGATGCGCCGCTCTTCTGTTTTGCTTTCTCACCCATATTTTGTTGACTTTTATAAAAAACCTCTACAATAGAACAGAAATAAAAACGCCTTTCGGAGGTCACAAATGAAAAGATGTATAAAAATCCTGATGACGCTGCTCTCATTTTGTTTTCTGAACAATAGCTGATTATGCCTTTGAGGATACTGTTTCTCTGACAAAAATCGAATTCTCTGAAGGTTTGGAAACAATCGGATACTATGCTTTTGACGGCTGCAAACAAGCGGGTGACGTGATCGTGCCCGAAAGCGTAAAACAACTCGACGAAAATGCTCTCCATCTCGGATCAGCATGCCGAATATTCTTAAAAGGTGCGCTTAAAAACATTAATGCGAGCAAGTATTGGAACGGATTTTGGAACAGTAATTTAGATAACCGTACCCCCTTCTATGAATTCAGTAAAGATCAACCCTCCGACGAAGGCAATTACTGGCACTACGATACGGAAGGCAATATACAGATCTGGTAATCCGCAAAAATCATTGAAACAAAAAAATCTTTTTCCTTATTTGACTTTGCCTTACGGCAAAGTCAAATAAATCATAAAATTTTATAAAAGAAACGGGAGCGAAACGCTCCCGTTTCTTTTATTTGCAGGAAACCGATCGCGCTGTCTTTTACAGCTCTTTCAGTTGTTTTGCGACCTTTTCGCGCATTTCTATGAATTTATCCAGTTTTGCGCGCTCGGCGTCGACGAGGGCCTTGGGCGCTTTTTCGATAAACCCGCGGTTTTGCAGTTTGCTGTCAGCACGTTTGATCTCCCCTTCGATCCGTTCCATTTCTGCGGCAAGGCGTACTTTTTCCTTTTCAATGTCCACCAATTCGCCGAGCGGGACAAATACCGTACAGCATTCCGTCACCTGCGAAATGGTCTTTTCGCCGATTTCCGAACCCTGTTCCACAAAGCCGATCTTGCTCACGCCCGCCAGCTTCATGATCGCACCCGCATTCGCAGAGATCAGGCGCTTGTTCTGCGCGGAAACAAACAGTTTGACTTTCTTGGACGGCGGACAGTTAACGGAAGTTTTCATGTTGCGCACCGTCTTGATAACGTCCATGACCCCTTCGAACGCCTTCGCTTCTTTCTTATAGGCGAGCTTCGCATTGTAGCGGGGGAAATCGGAGATCATGATGCTCCCTTGCGTATTCGGAAGATTCTGATAGATCTCCTCCGTGATAAACGGCACGAACGGGTGCAGAAGTTTGAGCGCGTTTTCAAGGACGAAACAAAGCACGGAGAGCGCGCCGCGTTTCTTTTCGGGCTCGTCGCCGTAGAGAGCGCTCTTGGTCAACTCGATGTACCAATCGCAGAAATCGCTCCACATAAAGTCGTAGAGGGTGCCCGCAGCGATGCCCAGCTCAAATTTGCCCATGTTGAGGGTGACTTCCTTAATGCAGCTTTCCAGGCGGGAAATGATCCATTTGTCCGCCGCAGAGAGCTTGACCTCACTGATAGGCAAAACGCTCTCCCCTTCCGCATTCATGATGACAAAGCGCGACGCATTCCAGATCTTGTTCATGAAATTGCGCATCGCCTCCACTTTTGTGCGGCTGTAACGGCTGTCGTTGCCGGGCGCGACGCCCGATATGAGAGCAAAGCGGAGAGGATCCGCGCCGTATTCGTCAATGACTTCCAGCGGATCGATGCCGTTGCCGAGCGACTTAGACATCTTGCGCCCCTGTTCGTCGCGCACGATGCCGTGCAGCAAAACGTCGCGGAAGGGAACTTTGCCCGTCTGCTCGATGCCCGAGAAGATCATTCTCGCCACCCAGAAAAAGATGAGGTCGTACCCGCAGGAAAGGACGTCCGTCGAGTAGAA
>CALVSU010000025.1 GCA_944359385.1 uncultured Clostridia bacterium
AAAACGCAGAGGGCGGCTCCTTTTTTGTGCATAGATGAAGTTCGTTTGGGGGGGCGCTTGTTGTATAATTTTAAGCGCGCTTGGGGGCGCCTGTTCTGTATAATTTTTTAAGTGCGCATTCAGGCGCGGTTTTTCTGCGCCGCGAAAGCGGTGCTGCCAAAATTTCCCTTGAAAAGCGAGGTATGCGTCGGCGGGAAAGGGGACATAATGGAAGGTGTAAGGAGGATAACTTGATGCAGTTTCAGGACACGAAAACTTATTTGAATCTTGCCCGTTCTTTTGCGGGAGAAAGTCAGGCGGGCATGCGGTATCAGCTGATCGCAAAACTCGCAACGGCGGAAGGGTATGCGGCGCTTGCCGATGCTATCCGCACGATCGCAAAGAACGAAACGTATCATGCGAAATCGTTTTTCAACACCATTCTTCAAAAGGCGGGGAGTACGGAGAACATCGACCTGAATGCAGGTTATCCGTTTCACTTCGGAACTCTGGAAGAAAATCTCGCTTTCGCCGCCAATGACGAGCGTGCGGAATCCGAAGAGGTCTATCCCGCATTTGCGGCAGAGGCGGAAAAGGAAGGATTTGCCGACATCGCCGCGCTTTATAACCGCGTGGCGGGTGTGGAAAGAGAACACAATATTGTGTTCAATTACCTGTACGAATCTTTCAGGAACGGCACTTTGTACAAGCGGGATAAACCGACGTTATGGGTATGCGGGGAATGCGGCTATCGCGCAACGTCCAATGAGGCGTGGCACATCTGCCCGCTCTGCAAATCCGGACAGGGTTTCGTGGAGATACACTTACCTTTTGACAACAAATAAGGAGAAAAAGATGAGAAATACGAAACAGACTTCTTCCGCAAACAACGGCGCACAGAATTCCAAGAGCAATGCGGGCGGCAAATGCTGCTCGAAGAGCACGCAGAAGAGCACCAAATCGCGCGGAAGCTCTCATTCCAACGACTGAGGATGAAAAAGACGAAAAAACGTGAGAAGCCCATGCAGTCTTCTTACGACGTGAACGGCAGTTACACGGGTACTCCGCAGGACGGAGGAAAACCCGTACAGGATGCCGACGACCTTTAAAAAGTTCTCCCTGAGCTGACAGGGCGGAAATTGCAAAAAACGTCTCTTTTGCGGAGACGTTTTTTGTTTTTTTCGGAAAAAGTTAAAAAAAATCCAACAAAAAACGCGTTTTGTCTGTTATAATATAGGAGGAATGAAAAAAGATGTGTTGGAACAAAAAATAAGCGAATACCGTGCGGGAAAACTCTCCGCTTTCGACGCCGTTTACGAAATGACCGGCAGGGTGGTTTATTTTCGCATTCTTTATGTCGTGCGCGAAAAGATGACGGCGGAAGATATCCTCCATGACACGTATGTGCAGGCGATGCGCAATATTGATTCGTATGCCCCGAATACGGATTTTGTCGCATGGCTTTCGAGGATCGGGAGAAATCTTGCTCTCAATCATATAGAAAAGCGCAAGCGCGAGATGCTTACCGATTTTGAAGAGGAGAGCTATCGTTACGGGACGGCGGAGACGGAACTTCCGTACATATTCGACGTGGCGCGGGAGCTTCTTTCGGAGGAGGAGTACGAGATCCTGATGCTCTGTCAGGTGGCGGGATACAAGCGCAGGGAAGCGGCGCAGATGCTTTCCATGCCCGTCGCCACGGTGACGTGGAAAAACAACGAAGCGCTCAAAAAACTCAGGAAATATCTTGAAAAGGAGGGCAGGCTGTGAAAGACATTCAGAAACTTCTCAAAAGCGAAGCGGGCAGCGTTCTGCCCGACGAAAAAATAAAAGAGAATATACGGCGCGATCTCGGCATAGCGGATGAGGCACGCGAAAGAGAATTTTCGCTCGCCGGCAATGCGGGCGGGAGTGCGGCGGACGGCGCGAAGCGCAGGAACAGACTGCTTGCGATCGTTCTCGCGTGCGTCGCGCTCGTGCTTTGTCTCATTCTCGTCATCGTGCCGCTCATGAAAAAGGACGCGTCTTCTCCCAATAAATTCAACCCCATCGGCACGGTCAGCGATTTTTACGCATACGGCGCGGCGAGCGTGGGGGCGATCCTCGTCGAGCAGGGAGCGGCGCCTGCCGCACAGTCCATGCAGTTTTCCGCGCCCCTCTCTTCGGGAAACGGCGCGGGCTACGGCGGTTCGCTGACGGAAGAGCAGATGCAGAAGGTCAACCGCTATATGTCCCTCGTCGAAGAACTGATGAGCGAAGGGGAGATCGGGCAGGCGTCTTTGGAAGATACCCGCGGTTATGCGTATGCGGTCAGGGTGTATTACAGCGATATGCTCGGCGGGAAAGTGTCGTACGATCTCTATTATAACAGAGAATATGTCGGCGGAGAGACGGACGGCGACGAAACGGAATCGGAGTATTCCATAACAGGCATTCTCGTCGTGAACGGCGCGGAATACCCCGTGCAGGGCGGCATGGAAACGGAGGAAGAAGAGGGGGAATCGGAAAGTGAACTTACTTTTGTCGCTTATACGGGCGTCGATTCCTATATCCGCGTAGAGCAGGAATTTGAGCAGGAAGAGGGCGAGCGCGAACAGAAATATGTGTATACGGTAGCGGAAAACGGTCGCGTTCTCGAAAAAACGGAAGTGGAATACGAGGAAGAAGAGGGCGAAGTCAAACTCAAAATGACGGTGCAGCGCGCGGACGGGACAAAAGACGAACTTTCTTTCGAAGACGAGTCGGAAAAAGGGGTCCGTAAACTGCGTGTCGACGCAAGAATGGACGGAGAGGAAATTTCTTTCTGTATTTATATAGAACAGGAAGTCTATCGATATGAATTTGAAAACGGTTCGCACGACTTCGATCGGCATTGGCACGACGATGATGACGATGACGACGATTAAAGAGAGATCCGAACGGCGGGCAGCGCTATGGCGCTGCCCGCCTTCTTTGTATGTATATCTGTATTTTTTTGCAAGGCATAGCGCGCGGTAAAAAATTTTTTAAATTTTTTTTGATTTTACCAACAAAATTGCTTTTCGGGCTGTTATATAGGTGTTCGAACAAAACAAAAAACAATTTTCAAAGTAAGGAGAAGGAAAGATGAAAAAGTTATTGGTCACGGGGATCTTGGCGGCGGCGCTCGCGTTCGGGCTTGCAGCGTGCGATACGGGCGGTACGAAAGGGACGATCGGTTCCATCGATTCCAAGGAAGATTTTTACGCATACGGCGCGGCGAGCGTGGGCTCCATCATTGCCACGCTGAATGCGGAAGACGGCGCGGCGGGCGCGGCGCAGAGTTTGTCTATGGCAAGCCCCGCGGAGCAGTCCGAGGAAGGCGGACAGACGCAGGGCACGGAAAGCGGTCAGGACGGCGTTTCCGACAGCATAACGTCCGTAACGGACAGTCAGCTGGAAACCATCAACAAGTATATGGCGTTGGTCGAGAACGTCCTTTCCGAAGGGAATATCCGTAACGAAGTTTCCGAGTCGGACAGGGAAGACAAAGAGACGTATCCCGTCAAAAACGTTGTCAGTTACACCGATCTTACGGGCGGAAAGATCAGTTATACCCTTTATTACAACGAAACGCTCGTGAAGACCGAGACGGACGAAGGAGAGAGGGAAGACACCTATCGCATCGAAGGGATCATGCTGGTCGAAGGCGATGAAACCGAATACCCGATCGAAGGACAGCGCGAACAAGAATCGGATCGCGGCGAATCGGAAAACGAATCGTGGTTCAGGGCAGACCTCGGCGGCGGCGATTATATCAAAGTGACGCAGGAAACGGAAGAAGAAGAGGGCGAGCAGGAGCAGGAATTCAAATATACCGTCTGCCGCGGCGGCGTAGTGGAGACGACGACGCTCGAATATGAATCGGAGCGCGGCGAAACGGAGCTGAAAATGACCGTTCGCAGGGGCGATCAGGTCGACGTCCTCGAGTTTGAGGAGGAGATAAAGGGCAACGAGCGCTGCATCAAAGTGGAAGCATCCATGGACGGAGAGAGAGTGCGTTTCGAGATCCGCATAACCACGGTGAACGGCGAGAGCTTCTATCGCTACGAATTCAAAGACGGATACAGGGATTTCGGCAGGCACGACGATCATGATGACTGAAATTGCAAAAATATCGTGTTCGGAGAAGGCCTCCCGCATTTGCGGGAGGTTTTTTCCGTATGTTTTAAAAAGTGAACGTTTCGCTCATTTTTTGAAAAAAAATAAAATAAATCTTTGTCCATCTATTGATTTTTCGCCGAATATTCTTTATAATGATATGCAGAACAAAAAAACAAACGGCAGGGGTCTTTTTATGAAAAGTAACATTAAAAAATTGATCGAAAGCGGAAAAACAGCCCTCGGCATCGAGTTCGGCTCCACGAGGATCAAGGCGGTTCTGGTGGATGAGAACAATACGCCGATCGCGTCGGGCGCACACGATTGGGAAAACCGTTACGAAAACGGAATATGGACCTATTCTCTCGAAGACATCTGGACGGGCGTCAGGCACTGCTATCAGGAAATGGCGGTGGACGTCAAGAACAAATACGGCGTCGCGCTGACCACGGTGGGCGCGATCGGATTTTCCGCGATGATGCACGGGTATATGGTCTTTGACAAAGACGGGAAACTTCTCGTGCCGTTCAGGACATGGCGCAACAACAACGCCGCCCCCGCCGCGGAAAAACTGACCGAACTTTTCAATTATCACATTCCCGCGCGCTGGTCGGTGGCGCATTTGTATCAGGCGATCCTCAACGGTGAAGAACACGTCAAAGACATCGTGTTCCAGACGACGCTCGAAGGGTACGTCCACTGGATGCTCACGGGCAGAAAGGTCATCGGCATCGGCGAAGCGTCGGGTATGTTTCCGATCGACGTCAAGACGAAGAAATATAACCCCGTCATGCTCAAAAAGTTTGACGATCTGATCGCCGACAAGCACCTGCCTTACAAAATAGAGGACATTCTTCCCGAGATCCTCGTCGCGGGCGAAGAGGCGGGCAGGCTGACGGAGGCGGGCGCGAAACTTCTGGATCCTTCGGGCAACCTGAAAGCGGGCATTCCGTTCTGTCCTCCCGAAGGGGATGCGGGCACGGGCATGGTCGCGACCAACAGCGTCAAAAAGCGCACGGGCAACGTCTCTGCGGGCACGTCCGTGTTTGCGATGATCGTGCTCGAAAAGGAGCTTTCCAAAGCGTATCCCGAGATCGACCTCGTCACGACCCCCGTGGGCGATCTTGTCGGCATGGTGCATTGCAACAACTGCACGTCCGACATCAACGGTTGGGTCGATCTGTTCGGGGATTTCGCGAAGCTGATCGGCGTGAACATCAGTAAGGCGGAGCTTTTCAATACGCTGTATTTCGAATCGGAGAACGGCGACAAAGATTGCGGCGGATTGCTCGCGTATAACTACGTTTCCAACGAACACATTACGAAAGTGGAAGAGGGGCGCCCGATGTTCGTGCGCACTTCGGAGAGCAAATTCACGCTCGCCAACCTCTTCCGCACCCATTTGTTCTCGGCGCTCGGCGCGCTGAAAGTGGGGTGCGACATCATGCTCAAAGAAGAGGGCGTCAAGCTCGACGCGATCACGGGACACGGCGGTCTGTTCAAGACGGAACGGGTCGGACAGAGTTATCTCGCGGCGGCGATCAACGCGCCCGTCACCGTCATGAAGACGGCGGGAGAAGGCGGCGCGTGGGGCATCGCCATCCTTGCGAATTACGTCGTGACAAAAGAGGCGGGCGAAAGCCTCGAAGATTATCTCGAAAACAAGGTCTTTGCGGGACAGGAAGGGGTCACCCTCGCACCCGATCCCGAAGACGTCGCGGGCTTCGAAGCGTTCGCAAAGCGGTATGTGGCGGGGCTTCCCATTGTCCGCAAAGCGGTCGAGTGCATGAAATAAGCGGGCGGGAACAGCCGCCGTTTGCACGAAATAAGCGCGGCGGGGAAAGCCGATTGCCGCACGAAATGAGCGCGGCGGGACCAAAAAGGATAAAAAAATCGTTCAGGAGCAAAGATATGTTAGAGGAACTCAAAAAGAAGGTTTTACAGGCGAATCTCGATCTCGTAAAGCATAAGCTCGTGCTTTTCACATGGGGCAATGTCAGCGAGATCGACAGAAAGAGCAATCTCATCGTCATCAAGCCGAGCGGCGTCTCTTACGACGACATGAAGGCGGAAGACATGGTCGTGGTCGATCTGAACGGAAAAGTCGTGGAGGGTGACCTTCGTCCTTCCAGCGATACGCCCACGCACATCGAATTTTACAAGGCGTTTCCCGACGTGGGCGGCGTGACGCACACACACTCCACCTTTGCGACGGCATGGGCGCAGGCGGGGCGCGACATTCCTTTCTACGGCACGACGCACGCCGACTATTTCTACGGCGACATTCCCTGCGCGCGTTCGCTCACGCAGGAAGAGATCGAAGGCGAGTATGAAAAGAACACGGGGCTGGTCATCATCGAGCGTTTCAAAAAGGACGGGCTGAAACCGCTGGAAGTTCCGGGCGTGCTCATCAAGAGCCACGGCGTTTTCTCCTTCGGCAAGGACGCGGACGGCTCCGTTTACAACGCGACCGTCATGGAAGAAGTGGCGAAGATGGCGTTCATCACCGAACAGGTCAATCCGCAGGTCAAGCGCGCGGACAAGTTCATGATGGACAAACATTATCTGCGCAAGCACGGCAAGAATGCCTATTACGGGCAGGCACCACGCAAGTAAAACAAAGCGCGGCGAAAGAGCCGCGGTGCTTTCTCCGCGCGCCGCGCGAAGAAAAGGCGCGGGCAGCCTTCTGCCCGCAAAAGGAAAACGACGGGCGCAGCCCGTTCCGATAAAAAATAAAATTTTATAGAGGTATATAAAAATGAAAGAAAAAGTTGTTTACTGGATCACAGGTTCCCAGACCCTTTACGGTGCGGACGTGCTCGAACACGTCGCCAAACATTCGGAGGAAATGGCGAACTATGTCAATGAAAAGATGCCCGTCACCGTCAAATATCTGACCACCTGCAAGAGTTCCGACGAGATCGTCGCCGCAATGAAAAAGGTCAACGCCGACGAGGACTGCATCGGTATCATCACGTGGTGCCATACCTTCTCTCCCGCAAAGATGTGGATCAAGGGGCTTTCCATCCTGCAAAAGCCCATGTGCCATTTTGCGACGCAGTACAACGAAAAACTGCCCTATGACACCATCGACATGGATTTCATGAACGAAAACCAGGCGGCGCACGGCGACAGGGAATTCGGCTATATCGTCTCCCGCCTGCGCATGGACAATAAAGTGATCGTCGGGTATTATAAAGACAAAAAAGCGCTGAAACAGCTGGCGGCATGGTGCCGCGCGGCGGCAGGCATCGCCTTCTCCAAGACGGTCAAGGTCTGCCGTTTCTCCGACAATATGCGCGACGTCGCCGTCACCGAAGGGGACAAGGTGGAAGCGCACATCAAATTCGGCTGGCAGGTCGACTATTATCCGATCGGCGATCTCGTGCAGTATATCGAGAAGGTAACGGACGGCGAAGTGGACGCCCTCATGAAAGAGTACGAGAAAAAGTACGTCATGAAGACGGACCGCATCGACGTCGTGCGCGAACAGGCGAAGTATGAGATCGCCATCGACAAGTTCTGCAAGGAAAAGGGCGGCTACATCGGCATCGTCGATCATTTCGGCGCCCTCCACGGACTCAACCAGCTCCCCGGCATCGCCATTCAGGACCTGCAGAGCAAGGGCTACGGCTTCGGCGCGGAAGGCGACTGGAAAGTTGCCGCCATGGGCGCGGTCATGCAGTACATGGCAGGACAGAAGGGAACGGGCCTTATGGAAGACTATACCTACGACTTTGCCGACGAGCTGGTGCTCGGCGCGCATATGCTGGAAGTTTCGCCGCAGTTTGCGGGCACGAAGCCCGAGATCCAGGTGCATCCGCTCGGCATCGGCGGCAAGTCCGATCCGGCGCGCCTCGTATTTGAGGGCATCGAATCTCCCGACGCGGTCGCCGTTTCCATGATCGATATGGGCGACAGGATGCGTCTCATCATCCAGAAGATCGATCTCGTCAAATGGCCGCACCATATGCCCAATCTTCCCGTCGGCGGGCTGATGTGGAAGATCAAGCCCGACTTCAAGACGGGCGTTGCCGCGTGGATCTATGCGGGCGGCGCGCATCACACCGTCGTGTCTTCCGAACTCACCGTACAGGATATGGTGGACCTCGCGAATATGTGGGGCATCGAGTCTGTCGTCATCGACGAGAATACAAAGATCGAACAGTTCAAGAAAGATCTCATGTATTCCGACGTCATCTGGAAAAACAGATAATTTCTCACAGAGAGGAGTGCGTCGGTTCGAAGGATTCTTTCCGCGAACGCATGAAAAAGGCGGCGTTGCTACGCAATGCCGCCTTTTCACAATGACGGTCCACGCTTGCAGGGGCGGTATATCCGATACGCGGTCCCTATGGGGGGGGGACACCCTGTGACCGATGCGTTCCCGGCCATAAAAATGAAAAACTTACGGAGAAGTTATGCTTTATAAAAAATATTTGTTCGGCGACACAGCCGCCTATTATGTGCAGACAGAGGAATTCGGCGCGGGGCTGATGCTCTTTCCCGCAGACGTCGAGATCGGCGACGCTGACGCGCTCTCGCCCGACTGTATGGTGCAGTGTGTCTTGCGCGGCGCGCAAAATCTCGTTGATTATACCAACGGGATCACTCTGCGTAACCGTTCGAGCGCGCGCCTTGCCATTCTTTCTCAGAGAGCGGATGAAAGGAGTGTCGTCACCCGCCTTTCCGACGGGGCAGGCAACGATTACGAGCACACCCTGCTTTTCGACGGCGAAACGGGCGTCTTTTCGGTATATGTCGAGTATTTCAACAACACGAAAAGCGCGCAGACGCTGGAAAGCCTGCAATCTTTTTCGATCAGCGGCATCTGCAACTTGCAGAGCGGAAAGATCACCGATGAGGGGCTGCGTCTCACTCGTTTTGTCAGCGCGTGGAGCCGCGAGTGCCGCCTGAAAACGGAGGAATTCTGCGATCTCGGGCTGGACATGAGCTGGGCGCGGTTCGGCGTGAAATGCGAAAAGTTCGGGCAGATCGGCAGTATGCCCAACCGCGGGTACTATCCCTTTGCGGCGATCTCGGGCGGCGGCTGCACCTGGGCGGCGGCGCTGGAAGCGCCGTACAGCTGGCAGATGGAGGTGTATAAAGAGCGGGAAACGAGCGCGCTTTCGGGCGGGCTTGCCGATTTTGAATACGGGCATTGGTGCAAGGAGATCCCCGCCGGCGGAGGATTCAAGACGCACCGCGCCTTCCTGCGCGTCAAAAAGACGGAGGATATCGACAGCGTCTGCAACGATTTTGTGCATTTTTATGCGTCCGCGCTTTCCCTTCCCGACGGCGAGAAGGAAATGCCCGTCATTTTCAACGAATACTGCACGACGTGGGGCACGCCGAGCGAAGAAAACATTCTCTCCATTCTGGAAAGCATCAAAGGTCTGCCGATCGGCATTTTTGTCATCGATGCGGGCTGGTATCTGCCCGAGAACTGCGGTTGGAGCAACGCCGTCGGCGACTGGAATGCGAGCAAAAAGCTCTTTCCCGAGGGAATAGAGAAGGTGGTCTCCGCGATCAACGGCGCAGGCATGCGCGCTGGCATTTGGTTTGAATTTGAAAACGTCGGACGGGACAGCAAAAAATTCGGCGCCGAGGCTATGCTGCTCAAACGGGACGGTATTCCCGTCACATCGAAAAACAGGCGCTTTTTCGATCTCCGCAAGGCGGAAGTGCAATCCTATCTCAAAGAGAAGATGTTGGATTTCCTCGCGGAAAAAGGGTTCGGCTATATCAAGATTGATTATAACGATACGTTCGGCGTCGGAGGCGACGGCGCGGAGAGCCTTGGCGAGAGCGGCAGACAGATCACTGAGCTGAGCGTCGATTATCTGGCGAGACTGAAAGAGTCGGTGCCCGGCATCGTCATCGAGAACTGTTCGTCGGGCGGGAGCCGCATCGAGCCTTTCCGCATGAGCAAAGTTTCCATGTGCAGTTTCTCCGACGCGCACGAAGCGAAAGAGATCCCGCTTGTCGCCGCGAACATTTCGCGCGTCGTGCCTGCATGTCAGAATCAGATCTGGGCGACCATCCGAAAGGACGATACGGTCGACCGTATCGTCTGGTCGATGACGGCTGCGATGTTCGGCAGGGTCTGTCTCTCGGGCGATGTGCATCTGATCGACAGCGCGCGCAAAGCCAAGATCAAGGAAGGCATCGATTTTTATAATGCGGTCAAGGACGTCGTGCGGGCGGGCGATATCTGCGGTTTTGAGAACACGGTAAAATATTACCGCAATCCGAAGGGCTGTCAGATCTACAAAAAAGCATCTGCCGACAGGAAAAGACTTCTGGTGCTGGCGCATTTCTTTGAGCGGCCGTATGAGCTTTGCGAGTGTCTTGTCGAAGGGTATAAGCTCGCCGCTTCATACACAACGCTCGATTTTGAAGTGAAAAACGGCGTCCTCTCCTTCCGCCCTGCGGAGGAATATCAGGGAGGAGCTTTCCTTTTCGAAAAAGAATAAAAACCCGTATTTTTGTCGGCGCAACGGAACATCGAAACAACGTGCGGATGTGCGCGGCGGAGCGGGGCATAAAATTATGTGAGCCGCGCCATACAGACAAAAAGGCGCGGAAAGGAGATTTCAATGCAGACGCAGGATATGCGGAAAGTAAAGATCACGGAAGGTTTTTTCAAAGAGTTACAGAAACTGAATGAGGAAGTTTCCGTCTATAACATTTATAAACGTTTCGAAGAGACGGGACGGTTCAGGGCGATCAAATGCGTGAAAGACGAAGCGCACAAACCGCACATCTTCTGGGACAGCGACGTTGCGAAGTGGCTGGAAGGCGTGGCGTATATCCTTGTCAAAAAGAAGGACGATCGCCTTGAAGCGCTCGCGCGTGAGGCGATCGACGATATATGCGCCAATCAGTTGCCCTGCGGGTATTTTAATTCTTACTATCAGGTATACGCGCCCGAAAAGATTTTTACGGAGAGAACGGAGCACGAACTTTATTGCGCGGGGCATCTCATCGAAGCGGCGGTCGCGCTCAGACAGTGCGGCGTGGACGAAAAACTCTATGGCGCGATGCTTCGCTATGCCGATTACATTTACGAACGCTTTTATGTAAAGAAAGACGCCGCATTCACGACCTGCGGGCATCCCGAGATCGAACTTGCGCTCGTGAAACTGTACAGGGAATCGGGCGACAAAAAATATCTCGACCTTGCCGATTTCTTCATCGAGGAGCGCGGCAGGCGGGAAGAGGAGCATTACGGTTTTACGGACGGCAGGTACGATCAGTCGGATCTTCCCGTGCGCGAGCAGAGAGAGGCAAAAGGGCACGCCGTGCGCGCGCTGTATCTGTTTATCGCGGCGGCTGACGTCGCGCAGATCAAGGGGGACGAAGGGCTGATCGCCGCCTGCGAGAGGGTTTTCGAAGATATCGTGAACAGAAAGATGTATATCACGGGCGGCACGGGTTCGACGTATCACGGCGAGGCGTTCACGTTTGCCTACGATCTTCCCAATATCTTTGCATATGCGGAAACTTGTTCGGCGATCGCGCTGGCGCTTTTTGCCGACCGCATGGCGAAAATTGAAAACAAGGCGATCTATCACGAAATTTTCGAGAGGGTGGTCTATAACAACGTGCTTGCGGGTGAGAGCAAAGACGGAAAAGGTTTCTACTATGTGAATCCCCTGGAAATGCACGAAAATATCTATGATTACAACGAGAGCCTCAAAACCAAGCTGTATTGCCCTCTCCCCGAACGGGTGGAAGTGTTCGACTGTTCCTGCTGCCCGCCCAACCTGATCCGATTCGTGGAGAATATCGGCAGTTTCATCTACGGCTTTGATGAGGATAAAAAGCGCATTTTCGTCAATCAGTACATCTCTTCCGAAACGGAGATCGCTGGCGCGAAGGTAAAGATCTCTTCCGAAATGCCTTACGGCGGCAAAGCAAAGGTATTTTTCGAGGGGCAGGGAGAGCTGTTGCTCCGCGTTCCCTCCTGGAATGGCGGCGTTGTCATGAAAGTCAACGGCAAAAAGGTAGAGCCCGAAATTTCGGACAGTTATATTTCCCTCGCGCTGGACGGGGATTTCGAGATCTCGCTCGATTTTAAGATGGTGCCCCGTTTCGTATACGCGAACGAAAAGGTCTGGTACGATTGCGGCAGGAAGGCGGTGGAATACGGTCCGCTCGTCCTTTGCGGCGAGAGCGTCGATAACGGGGAAAACCTCTCTTCCGTGCGCATCACAAGTCTTTCGGGCGCAAAGGTGAAAAAAGGGGAGTTTTTCACGCTGGAAGTCCCCGCGCAGAAAATGCGCACTTCTTCCGCGCTCTATTCCTACGAAGCACCCGTGCCCGAAAAGTTCACGCTGAAACTTATTCCTTATTTCTCCTGGGCAAACCGCGGGAAAGGGGATATGCAGGTGTGGTGGCTTTAAGATAAAAAACACTTTCTGCGCCGGTCCCGAATGCGCGGGCAGGCGATGCCGCAGGGCGCCTTCTTTCAAAGAAGGCGCCTTGCGGTTATTTTTATGTTTTTTTCGTTTTTCCGACAGAAAAATGTACAAAAATGTGAAAAAATCAATGTATTTTTTACTTTCGACGCCTTCTTACAAAACAAGACTTTGTTCGACAAAATCAGTCAGACAAAACGCGTCGTTTTTTGTTGCTTCCTCTTTTCCGTGAGAGTATAATAATGGAAAGTGCGGGACAAGGCGCATCGGAGCGAACGGGGAAAACCGTTTTTCCGAGGATCGTTGCGCAGGATCCGATCGGCGGTGCGACGTCGCCGCGCTTTCAATACGTTCAGGAGGACGATTTTTATGAGCACCAAGGTACAAAGTCATTCCGATACGGGAAAATTTATTTCTTGCGGAGATCTTGCCGACGATCTGTTCGGTTATGTAAGAGAGTTTTATTGCGGAGACGTAAAAAAGTGCAAAAACGGGTTTGTTCTTTGCGATATAAACGGCAAAAAATATGAGGTCAGAGTAAACGAGATCGCCTGACCGTAAGTGTCGCAGAGCGCGGCGCGGGATTTCCCGCGCCGCGCTTTTTGTCTGTCCGCTTTTTGTCGTGACAAGCTGCACACTGCGGCAAGGTAAATTTTGTTGCAAAGCAAACATCGTACTGCGGCAAGGCAAAGGCTGCGACAGGGCAAGCCTCGCGACAAGGCAAGTTCTGTTGCAAAGCAAACATCGCGCCGCGGTATGTATTATGCCCTGCCGAGCCCAACCGTATGCGCTGTGCGGAGGGACATTTGCTTGCTTGCGGTGCGAATCTGTTTACAAAGCGGCCGCGATATGTTAAAATAGAGTCTATCTTCAAAAGGGAGATGCAAATCTTATGAAAAACATCAAGATCTCGCTGGCGGGCGATCTCGGCAGCGGTAAAACGACGGTGGGGAAACTGCTTGCCGCGCGGTTGGGGGCGCAGATCTACTCGACGGGCACGATCCAGCGCAAGATCGCGACGGAGATGGGCATGACCACTCTGGAACTCAACAAATATTCCGAAACGCATCCGGAGATCGACGACCGGATTGACGACGGGCTTCGCGTGCTGGACAAGGAAGAGACGGACGTGATCATCGATTCGCGCATGGCGTGGCACTTTGTTCCCGCGTCCTTTGCCGTGTATATGGCGGCGGATCCCGTTGTGTCGGCAAAGCGCATCATGAATGCGGGGCGGGAGAGCGAGCCCTTTTCCTCTCTCGAAGAGGCTGTGAGGTCGGTGGGGGAGCGGAGAAAGAGCGAGATGCTCCGCTACGAAAAACTCTACGGCGTCAACATCAAAGATCTTGAAAATTACGATTATGTGATCGACACTTCGTTCGTTTCCCCCGAAACGGTCGCAGAGCACATCGCCGCGCACTTCGAAATGCATAGGAAAGGCGAGAAGTTTCCCCGCTACGAACTCTCTCTTTCCCGCCTGTTGCCCTGTCTGGACGGGGCGGGCGCGCCTGCGTTCTTCGAGCGGAACGGCTTTTATTACATTGCGGCGGGAGAAAAAGAGATCGTCTCTCTTGCAAAGAAGGGGGAAACGCTGATTCCCTGCGTGCGCGCAGATGCCGAAGAGGGTGCGGAGCGCGCCTGTACGCCCGATAAAGTGCGCGCATGGACGGAGGAAACGGGCGCGGCGCCCGCGGCGCTGCCGTTTGCAAAGAAATGCTGAGCCGCCTTGCCGAGATCGAACGGAGCATCATCACGACCTACCGCAAGACCATTTGGAGCCGTTTTGTGCGCGGCGTCAAGGAATACGCGCTCGTCGAAGAGGGCGACAGGATCGCGGTCTGCATTTCGGGCGGGAAAGATTCTATGCTCCTTGCAAAGTGTATGCAGGAACTGCAAAGGCACAGCCCCGTTCGTTTCGAGCTTTGCTATCTGGTGATGGATCCGGGGTACAATCCCGAAAACCGCGCGCTGATCGAGGATAACGCCGCTCTGCTCGGGCTTCCCGTGCATATTTTCGGTACGCAGATCTTCGACGCGGTCGTCACGGTGGAAAAAAATCCTTGTTATCTCTGCGCGCGTATGCGCCGCGGATACCTCTATGAAGAGGCGAAAAAGCTCGGCTGCAATAAGATCGCGCTCGGGCATCATTTCGACGACGTGATCGAAACCATCCTGATGGGCATGCTCTACGGCGGTCAGATGCAAAGTATGCCGCCCAAGCTCAGAAGTACCAATCATCCGGGTATGCAGCTCATCCGCCCTCTTTATTATGTGCACGAGCAGGACATCGTGCGCTGGAAAGAGCATAATGGTCTGCGTTTTCTGCGCTGCGCCTGCAAATTCACGGAAAACTGCGCGCAGAAGGAAGAGGACTCCAAGCGCCTGGAAATGAAACGCCTGATCGCCGCGCTCAAAAAGACGAATCCGAACGCGGACATCAATATTTTCCGCAGCGCTTATAACGTGCACGTCGATACCCTCATCTGTTACGATACGAAGGGGAAGGCCTATCCTTTTCTCGAACGGTTTGGCGAGGGCGGCGGAGAGGAAGAATAAACAGCCGCATAAAAAAGTCGGACAGCGACCGTCAATGCTCTCTGCGCTTGTAAAGAGCGC
>CALVSU010000026.1 GCA_944359385.1 uncultured Clostridia bacterium
GAAAACGCGGCGTTCAGTTGCCCGCCTTGATAGAAGCGATGAGCCCGCCCTTGTCGATGATGTTCTGGATGAAATCGGGGAAGGGTTCCGCTTTGAATTTTTTGCCCGTCGTCTCGTTCACGATCTCGCCTTTGGAGAGGTCGCAGGACACGACGTCGCCCTTTTTGATGTTCTTGACCGCTTCGGGACATTCTAGGATGGGGAGCCCGATGTTGATGGAGTTGCGGTAGAAGATGCGCGCAAAGGAGTTTGCGATGACGAGGGAAATGCCGCTCGCCTTGATCGCGATGGGGGCGTGTTCGCGCGAGGAACCGCACCCGAAATTGTCTTCCGCGACGATGATGTCGCCTTTCTTCACTTCTTTGACGAAATTCTTGTCGATGTCTTCCATGCAGTGGGATGCAAGCTCCGTCTCGGAAGTGGTGTTGAGATAGCGCGCGGGGATGATGACGTCGGTGTCGACGTCGTTGCCGTATTTGAAAACAGTGCCTTTGACCGTCATTTGAATGTCCTCCTCAAATTATTTGACCTGATCGGGGGTAGCGATCTTGCCCGCGATCGCGCTTGCCGCCGCGACGTAAGGGGAAGCGAGGTACACTTCGCTGTCCACATGGCCCATTCTGCCGACGAAGTTGCGGTTGGTCGTTGCGACCGCCCTCTCGCCCGCCGCGAGGATGCCCATGTGCCCGCCGAGGCAGGGCCCGCAGGTAGGGGTGGAGACCACGGCGCCCGCGTCGATGAAAACGTCGAACAGCCCTTCGTGCATCGCCTGCTTCCAGATGGTGTTGGTCGCGGGGATGACGATGCAGCGCACGCCTTTGGCGACGTGTTTGCCTTTCAGGATCTCCGCCGCGATGCGAAGGTCTGAAATGTGTCCGTTCGTGCAGCTGCCGATGACGACCTGATCGATCTTCACGTCGCCCCATTCTTCGGGCGTTCTGGTGTTTTCGGGCAGGTGCGGGAAGGAAACGGTGGGCTTGAGCTTGCTCATATCCACTTCGATCACGCGCTCGTACTCCGCGTCGGGGTCCGCTTCGAAGACGCGGATCTCGCGCTTGAATCTGCCGTCCAGATATTCTCTCGTCACGTCGTCGACGGGGAAGATGCCGTTTTTCGCGCCCGCTTCGATCGCCATGTTGCAGATGGTGAAGCGGTCGTCGATGGACAGGTATTGAATGCCGTCGCCCGCAAATTCCATGGATTTATACAGCGCGCCGTCCACGCCGATCAGACCGATGATGTGCAGGATGACGTCCTTGCCGCAGATATACTGCGCGGGTTTGTTTTTGAGCACGAACTTGATCGCGGAGGGGACTTTGAACCAGCATTTGTTGCTCATCATGCCCGCCGCCATGTCCGTGGAGCCGACGCCCGTCGAGAAGGCGCCGAGCGCGCCGTAGGTGCAGGTGTGGCTGTCCGCGCCGATGACCAGATCGCCCGCGCCGACAAGACCCTGTTCGGGCAGGAGGGCGTGTTCGATGCCCATTCTGCCGACGTCGAAGAAGTTTTCCACGCCGTACTTGTTCGCAAAGCCGCGCACCGTCTTGACCTGTTCCGCCGCCTTGATGTCCTTGTTCGGGGTGAAGTGGTCCATGACCATGCTGACTTTAGAAGGGCATTTTACGCAGGAAAAGCCCGCCTTTTCAAATTCTTTGACTGCGACGGGCGAGGTGATGTCGTTGCCGAGCACCATGTCCAGCTCCGCATTGATGAGCTGACCCGCCTTCACGCTTTCGAGCCCCGCATGGTACGCGAGGATCTTCTGTGACATTGTCATTCCCATGATTCGTATGAGATCTCCTTATGTTTTTTCTTTGTTTTGAGATTTGACTTTATTATAGCACATATGATATAATTTGTAAACGATTTATAAAATAGATAAATTTAATTGCTTTCATCGGAAAAACGAATCGTTTGCGCAGTTTTTTCGGCTTTATCTTCAAACGTTCACGCAAGCGGCGTAAAATCGGGGAGGAGTGAAACATGAACACCGAATCCATCAAGACGTTCATCATGCTTTCCAAGCTCAAAAACTTCACGCGCACGGCGGAGCGGATGTATGTGGCGCAGTCCACCGTCACCAACCGCATCGGTGAGCTGGAAAACGAGACGGGCAAGCGCCTTTTCATCCGCAAGCAGGGCGGGGTGGAACTGACCGAGGAAGGGGAGCTCTTTCTTGGCTATGCCCTGCGCATCGTGGAACTGGAAGAGAGCTTTATCCAGCAGGTCAATTCCGCCGCGAAGTACGACAGGAAACTGCGCATCGGCGCGATCAACGCCGTGTACGAAGGGGAGCTCTATCCGCTCATCAGCGGCTTTTTCCGCGCGAACGAAGACGTTTCGCTCAAAGTCGTGCTGGGGCATTCGGCGGACCTTCTGCGTATGTTGCAGGACGACGTGGTGGACATCGCCTTCTCCTATATCCCGCTTAAAAAAGCGGGATTCGAATGCCGCAGGTTTTCCTCCGACAAACTCGCCTTGCTCGTCAGTCCTTCGGCAAACGGCTATCCGAACGGGATCACCAAAAAACAGCTTGTCTCCTGCCGCTATCTCATGTGCAATTTTGCCTTCGGCGACGCGGGAGAATTTATCCGATCGCTGTTTCCTTCCCGCCATGCCTTCGGGTTTGAGATCGACAACAGCGGCAAACTGCTCGATTATCTCAAAGACGGGCTGGGTTACAGTTTTCTGCCCTGCAAGATGGCGAAAAAGGAGATCGCGTCGGGGGAACTGACCGAGGTGCGCACGCTGGATTTTTCCCTGCCCGAGCTGGTGACGTACTGCTCCTATCGCAAAGACAGCCGCATCGCGAAGTTTTTTCTCGATTTTGCGTGAAGCGCGTGCCGCGCTTCGCGTTCCGTTTAGCACCGCGCGTGCCGCGCTTGCCGCTTTCGCCGCAACTGCGCGGCGGATATGCACACATATTCGCATGGAATTGTGGATAAATTTGTATAAAAAAGATCAAATTTGTAAAATAATTTTTCAAAAACCGCCGTGTCAGAGAGAAATTGTGCAAAACGAAGAGCGTCTGCGGCGGGAAACGCACGCGGGCGGAGGGCGCGCGTGCGGTGCAAAAAAGTGTTTTTTGCACCGCGTACGGGACAAAGATTTTGTTTTATATTGCAATTTTTTTACTGTTATGTTAAAATGATGAAAAGGTGTGTGAGGGGCGGCGGAAATGAACGGACGGTGCGCCGCGGTCTTTTGCGCGATAGCGGAGCAGTAAGTAAGGAGAAAGACAGATGAAAAAGCACATATCGGCGGAAGAACTGTTCGAAGAACTGTTCGCGCGGTATCCCGCGCTGGAAAGCTGCCGCGATGACATAAAGAGGGCGTTCGAAGCGTGCGTCTTAGCATACGAAGGGGGCGGGAAACTGCTCGTTGCGGGCAACGGCGGGAGCGCTGCGGACTCGGAGCATATTGTGGGCGAACTGATGAAGTCTTTTCTTCTGAAAAGGCCTGCCGACGAAAAACTGTGCGCGGCGCTGAAAGAGAACTTCGGCGAAGAGGGGGAGCGGATGGCGGCGTGCCTCGAAGGGACGCTGTGTGCGGTACCGCTCACATCCATGCCCGCGCTTTCCACGGCATTTCTGAACGACGTGGATCCGCTTATGACTTTTGCGCAGATGCTTTCCGGCTACGGCAGGGAGGGGGATGTCTTTATCGGCATCACCACGAGCGGAAACTCGAAAAACATCCTCAATGCGATGATGGTCGCAAAGGCGATGGGGATAAAGACGATCGCGCTTACGGGCGGTGACGGCGGGAAGAGCCGTGCGCTCGCGGATATATGCGTGCGCGTGCCCGAAAGGGAAACATTTAAAGTGCAGGAATACCACCTGCCTGTATATCACGCGCTTTGCGCAATGCTGGAAGCGCATTTTTTTGAAAAAACTGCTGTCGCCCGCTGAACGTGGAGGGAAGAATGGGTAAATTATCAAATTTTTTAAAAAATAACGGTATCAAACTGTATACGCCGAAAGGGTGGTATATTCTGGCAAAAAAGACGTTACAGTTTTCCAAGAAAAACAAGGGACATTTTTGGGCGTCGGTGCATAAAAAGCTGGACGAGTCGTCCATGTCTGTGCGTGACGGGTTCGGAATGCTCGATTACGGGCAGATCACCCGCGAATGCGCACCCAAGCAGAATGAACTGGGCAAGATCGCCCTTGCGCTTCCCGCACTGAAAAACAAAATTACTTTTTCCGTTATCGTCATGACGGGTGAATGCGGAGAAAAACTCGATCTTCTTTTGCGAGATCTGGACAAGCAGATTTATTCCGCAAAGGAAGTTTTGCTTTGTGCGCAGTTCGCAAAGAAAAGCAAAAAGACGGAACAGGCATGCGAGCCGAGCGAGAGAAGCAAAGAATTTGTTTCCTTTAAAAGCGCGGAACTTGCATTTGCCGCCGTTACGGGAGATTACGTCATCCTTTTGCGGGAAGGCGACCGCGCGGAAAGGCTTGCGCTTTTTGAACTTTGCGCCGAGATGAACAGGACGGGCGAAGCGTATGCCGCGATCTATACCGATCACGATACGGTAAAAAAGGACGGGTTTGCCGATCCTTACTTCAAACCGGGTTGGTCACCCGATCTGTTTTTGGCGAACGATTATATCCGCAACAGCGTAGCTTTCCGCAGGGAGGCTTTGCAGGGCGCTCTCATCGACCAATCTTTACGATCCTTCCCGCTGTTTGTTTATGACTTGTTGCTCCAAGTATCGGAAAAAGGGAAAGTATCCCGCAAAGCCGGGGTGTTTTTCCATTTGGAAGAGGACATCTTTGCGGAAGATTATTCTCCCGAACGCGATGCGCTGCGCAAAAAGACGCTCGCGCGCCGCGGAGACGGTGCGGCGGTGACCGTCAACGAGTATTGCCGTACGTCCGTCGAGCGTAAGCTCGAAGGGGAACCGCTCATATCCATCGTTATCCCTACTTGCTACACGCAAGATTATGTGGAAAAATGCATACAGTCCATATATGAGAGATCGACGTATAAAAATTTTGAGATCATCGTGGTGGACAATTCGAGAAAGCATCCGAATTTTGGGGAAAAACGCCTGAAAAAGCTTCTCAAAGAGGGCAAATGCCGTATTTTATACGTCAATGAGCCTTTCAACTGGGCTAGACTGAACAACCTTGCAGCAAAAGAAGCGAAGGGCGAATATTTATTATTTTTAAATGATGACACGGAAGTGATCACGCCCGATTGGCTGGAACGCCTTGCTTCCGAGGCGGAACGTCCCGATGTCGGAGAAGTTGGGGCACTTTTACTTTATCCGGACGGTCGTGTGCAACATGCGGGCGCGTTTATGGTCGATTACGGCGGCGGTGCGCGGCATTGGTATCAAAAAGAGAAGGAAGATTGCGCGGCATATCATCATTTTTTACACTATCGCCGCGAATGTACTTTTCTGACAGGTGCTTGCATTATAGTTTCAAGGAAGAAATTTGAAGAAATGGGCGGCTTTGATGAAACATTTCCGGTTGTCAGTAATGATTTCGATTTTGGATTGCGTTTGAGAAGGGCCGGATACCGTAATTTGTATCTTCCGGATGTAAAACTTACGCATAAAGAAAAAGTGAGCCGCCATGACGTGGGTGAAACAAAAGGTGAAAAATATTGTTGGGAAGTTTGGGGAACCCAAATGAGTTTGGGTGATGAATATTATAATCCTAACTTAGATAGATTTTCCAATGTCCCGGGGATTGATTATTGTCCCACGAAATGTATGCTTACGGGTAGTCCGACGATCATGCCTTCCATTATCAAAAAAGCGATCATCGTGAAACTCGATCATATTGGGGACAATGTGATCGATCTGCCTGCGGTGCGCAAAGTAAAAAAACTTTTGCCCGATGCGCAATTGGATATCCTGTGTGCGCCGTGGTTGAAAAATTTCTGGGAAGCGCAGCCAGAGATCGATCATGTCCATACGTTTGCATTTTTTGCGCAGCGTTCCCAAAACGGAGTCCTTGGTCAGGAAAAAGAGGAACTCAAACGGGTGATCAAAGCGCTTCGAGCGGAAAATTACGATCTTTCGGTGCATATGCGCCGTCATGAAGAAACGAAGGAGCTCGCGGAAAGCATAGCCGATTATTGTCTTACTTATAGCGTCACAGCAGAGCAGGATGAAAATTTATATTCTGTGCCTTCTCAGAAAGATATTCCTTTTGTCAGATCGCGTTGGAGCATGCACGATCAGATGATCTCGCTCGCCGACCGCTTGGGGTATGAACCTGACCTGGATAAACCCATCGCCGTTCCCGCGGAAGCGGAGGCAAAGGCGGCGGCATTTGCAAAAGAAACGCCGCAGTTCAACGCGCCGATCGTCGTGGGGATCCATGCCGGCTCGGGCGGTGATTTTCGTCAATGGGGCGAGCGCAATTTCGGCCTTTTATGCAATCTGATCCTTGCCAATTCGTCCGCGTCCGTCATTTTGTTCGGCGGTAAAGACGAGATCGCCATCAATGAAAAGATCTTAAAATACGTTTCGGATAAATCGCGGGTGGTTTCTGTCGCGGGGATATATTCTCTGCCGGAATTTTGCGCTCTGGTAAAACACGTCGATTATTTTATCGGCAACAACAGCGGACCGAAGCACATTTCGGGGATACAGGGCGTGCCGACGTTGACGATTGATGGTCCTCCGGATGAGCAAGAATGGTCGGCACCGGGGGTGAAAAATATGTCGGTGCGTAAGATCACCGCCTGCTGTCCCTGTTATTTTTATCTTAGGAAACAATGTCCAATAGACCGTCTTTGTCTTGACCGTTTGGGTGCGGGCGACGTATGGCGCGGTTTGGAGCGGTTGATGCTCCTGTATCCGAAAAACACAGAGGAAAGACATGGATAACGAGATCTGGAATAAATTGGAAGGCAAAAAAGTGCTGGTTGCGGGCGATTTTATGGTCGACCGCTATATCGAAGGCGGTGTGCGCCGCATATCTCCCGAAGCGCCCGTTCCCGTCATCGAAGTGCGCTCGGAGCGTGCCGTGCTCGGCGGTGCGGGCAACGTCATCAACAACATTCTCGCGCTCGGCGGTAAGGCGCGCGCGGTCGGTTATGTCGGCGCGGACGAAACGGGCGATTTTCTCTTGAAATTGCTCGGGGAAAAGGGCGCGGGCACGCGCTTTGTTTACCGCGACGCCGCGGCGCAGACTACCGAAAAGACGCGCGTCGTTTCGGGCTTTCAGCAGTTTCTGCGTTTCGATAAAGAAAAGATCAGGCCGCTTTCGCTGAAATGTCTCCGATTTTTCAGGGACAACGAAGAGGAGATGTTCGAAGGCATCGACATCGTCCTTCTTTCCGATTACGGAAAAGGCACGTTCACGCAGGAATGCGCACAGTTTTTTATCCAGAGCGCGCGCAGGCGGAATCTGAAAGTCATCGTCGACCCGAAGGGTGCCGATTACAGCAGATATTACGGCGCGACCGTCTGCACTCCCAACGTCAAAGAACTGCGCGAGGCGAGCGGACTTCCCTCCGATACCGAGCAGGGGCTTCTGAGCGCGGCGAAAAAGGTGCGCGAGGAAAACGGGCTCGGTTATGTCCTTGTCACCCGTTCGGAAAGGGAATGTCCCTGATCCCGGGCGCAACGCGTGCGAAAGAAGACTATCCCGCGCTCGCAAAAGAGGTCGTCGACGTCACGGGCGCGGGGGATACCGTCGTCGCGGTGATCGCGCTTTCGCTGGCGGCGGACATACCTTTCTCCAAATGCTGTAAAATGGCAAACAGGGCGGCGTCCGTGGTCGTTTCCAAATTCGGTTCCGCTACGGCGACGCCCGCCGAACTCATCGGCGGATCGCTCGAAAAGAAGGAGGTCGTTCCTGCAAAAGACGCGGCGCTCCTTGCCGACTGCCTGCGCGCGCAGGGGAAAAAGATCGTGTTCACGAACGGCTGTTTCGACATCCTGCACGCGGGGCATATCTCTTCGTTCCGCCGTGCAAAGGAGCTGGGCGACGTGCTCGTCGTCGGGCTGAACAGCGATGCGTCCGTGCGCCGCATAAAAGGGGAGAAACGCCCCGTTATCGGCGAAAAAGACCGCGCTGCTCTTCTTCTGGGGCTGGAAGCGGTGGATTATGTCATCATCTTTGAGGACGACACGCCCGAATCGCTTGTTCGCGCCGTTCGTCCCGACGTTCTCGTAAAGGGCAAGGACTGGGAGAGCAAACAGCCCGTCGCGGGGCAGGAATTTGTCGAGTCTTACGGAGGGAAGGTCGCTTTTATGCAGCTCGAACAGGGGCTTTCCACCACATCGATCATCCAGAAGATCAAAAAATCTTTTGCCGATTGAAAGCGGAGCGGTGTATGTACGAAAAGACGCGAAAGATGGGTCTGCCGCCTTCGGACGAAGGGAAAAAAGCGGTTTTTTTTGATCGGGACGGCACGCTCATCAGGGAAAAAAATTATCTCAAAGACCCCGCAGGGGTCGAACTGCTCGAAGGCGCGGCAGAATGCCTGCGGGCGTTGAAGGAAAGAGGTTTTCTGATCGTCATCGTCAGCAATCAGTCGGGCGTCGCGCGCGGCATGATGACGGAAGAGGACGTGCGCCGCGTGAACGCGCGGATGCTCGCGCTTTTGCGCGCGGCGGGCGCGGAAGCGGACGGCGTGTACTATTGCCCTCATCACCCCGCGGGAAGCGACCCTGCCTATGCGAAGGCGTGCGACTGCCGCAAACCGAACACGGGCATGGCGCTGCGTGCGGCAGAGGAGCTGGGGATCTGCCTTTCCGATTCGTATATGGTCGGCGACAAGGAGGCGGACGTGCTGTTCGGACAGAACGCGGGTATGCGCAGGAGTTTTCTCGTCCTTTCGGGGTATGGAGCGAAAGAGAGGGAAAAGATCGAAGGCATGGCGGGCGCGGAATGCGCCGAAGATCTTGCGGCGGTCTGCGCGCGGATCGTGGCGCTCGGATCGCGGTGACTTCCCGCGTTTTTCCCACATATATGCGGTAGAATTGTGGACAAACTTGTAATAAATTTGTAAAAAGACGGCGATATGCCGTCTTTTTTCGTCGAAAACTGTCGAAAATGTAGAAAACTGCCTGAAATACAGAAATATGCGTCTGTTTTTGCGGATATCCGCAAAAACAGACGCATATGCGGCGTTTTTAAAAAAGAAGCTTGCGGTCCGCCCCGCGGCATTGCCGCGGGGCGGACCGCAAGAAGCACACGCCGAAAAGGAATTGCGGACGGCAAGAAAAAACGGGAGGAAGGGAGAAACGAGCCGATAAAAATCATAAACGGAGAGGGCGGCGCGGCGGCGGAAAGCGCGGGGGCGCGGTCATTTGCGTTGACATATGCGCCCGTACCGTGGTAAAATAGGCGGAAAGAAAGGAGGGCGCTTATGGAAGCAAAGACTGCGGAAAAACTGGAAACGCTGGAAAACGGGGCGAAAATGCTTTCATTTTCCGCGCCGATGCTGAATACGGCGGCGTTTTCGGTCGTCTTTCCCTTTGTGCCCGAGGGCAGGGCGGGCAGATATCACTGCGCGGAGCATCTCTTTTTCGAGCGGGCAGGCGAAAAGCGCGCCGCAGACATCAACGCGGAGATGACCGCGCGCGGCTCGGAGATCATGGGCTACACGACGAAAAACTATATGTGTTTCAATTTTACCTGCCGAAAAGAGGTGTTTGCCGATCAGGTCGGATTGCTCTTTTCCATGCTCACGCAGAAGGAGTACGGAAAAGAGGAAGAGGAATCGGTGCTCGGCGTCATCCGCAATGAGATCTTCGAATATGAATTTTACGACAACCGCATCGCGGACGCCCTGCGCGAAGAGTGGTACGACAAGCGTTTTACCTCGTCCGTTCTCGGAACTTCCGAAGACATTGAAAATTTTACCGAAGAAGAGGTGTTCGAGGCGCGCGAAAGCCTGTTCACGGACGGCATGACGCTCTTTCTTGCGGGCGCTTTTTCCCAAGCCGACGCGGAAGCGGTGAAGCGCACGTTCGGCAGACTGCCTCTTCAAAAATATGTTTACCGTCCCGAAACGGGCGGCGAGCGGGGGGCAAAGCCCGTCGTCAGGCGGGGCAGGGGGCGCGATCTGCAAGTTTTGGTCACCTATCATGCCGAACATGCGGACGACGAACTCAAAGGCGCGGCGTATTGGCTGAAAAGCGGTTTGTTCGACGGCATGGACGCGGCGTTTTTGAGCTTTTTCGATAAAAACGGGTTTCATTTTTATTCGGTGGACGGTTCCTATTCGACGCTGGGCGACGAAATCGTGTTTTCCTTTTCCACCTACATCAAAAAGAAGGAGAAAAAGCGTTTTCTCGCGCTGGTGGACGAGTTTGAAAAGCAAGCGGAAAAGACGCCTTTCCTGCGCATCGTCAAGCCCTTTCTCTATGACAACGCCGCTTTTCTGTACGACAATCCCGAGCGGCTGTGCGCGCATTACGTCGATTCGTGGGCGGATCTTTCCCGTCCCGTCACGCTGCGCGAGGAGCGGGAAACGGCCGCGGGCTATACCGACGAGCGGCTTGCCTGTCTCTGGCGGGCGATCGCTTCGTCGCGGCGGCGTATCTATTTTTTCGGATGATCGCTGCTCATCCTATAAAATGCGCGGGAGAGCGCTTTTCGGCGGCATCCTCGGGTGCGTCGGCGACTGCGGCGCAAGTGCTGTAACCGCTGCAAGTGCGGCAACAAGTGCTGTAACCGCTGTAAGTGCGGCAACAAGTGCTGTAACCGCTGTAAGTGCGGCAACAAGTGCTGTAACTGCGGCGCAAATGCAGAAAACACTGTGTCGGCGGGACAAAAAAACAGCCGCAAGGGCTCTTTAAAGCCCTTGCGGCTGTTTTTGCACATGATTCCGCCCCGCGGGCGGTTTCGTTACGCGTTTTCTTTTTCCCAAGCGGCAGCCTTGGCTTTCGCGAGGGAGACCAATTTTTCCTTCGTGTAGGGAGACTCTTCTCCGCCGTTGGTATAAAGGAAATAAGAACCGTCTTCCGCAACGTAAAGAGTTTCTTCATATCCCTTGGGATCGCCGAACACGCCGTGTGCGACTTTTTTCACAACGACCATTTCTTCCGTGTTGTAAACTTTTCCTTTCACAGTCTTTTTCATTTTCGCTGACCTCCTGATAAATTTCTTTGCAATCGCAAAATCAAGATCAAACCCAAACATTCACGTTCCTTGCTATGCATTGAAAGTATATCATGAAAAGGGGCATAAAAGCAACAAAACATTAAAAAATGTTAAAGAACGTAAATAAATTAACAAATTCATCAATATTTGTGAATGGTTCACTCTTTTATTGCAAGGGAAAACGGCATATTTTTTGGGGTTCGCGGGGAAAAAAGAAGAAAAAAGCGAAAAAAAGTCTTTTTTTGTTTTTTCTTTTTCGGGCGGAAAGGCGGTTGCCAACGCGGCGGGATTGTGTTATAATGCATATGTTAACGATGAGTACGGCACTTTTTTTCTGTTTGTGCGGAAAAGACGGCGTGCGATAAACGAAAACAGGCAAGAGGAGAATTTTTTATGGGCGAAAAGATGGGCAGAGTTTTTGTTGTCGGAAGCGTGAATATGGATCTTGTCATCGGTTCGGAGCGTCAGCCGAAGATCGGGGAAACGATCCGCGGCAGCGGTTTTTTCACCAATGCGGGCGGGAAAGGCGCGAATCAGGCGGTCGCCGCGCGCAGGTCGGGAGCGGATTGCGTCTTCTGTGCCGCCGTGGGCGACGATATGTTCGGGAAGATCCTCAGAGAAGGGTTGGAAGGTTATAAGGTGGATACCCGTTTCGTGCAAGCCGCCGCAAATACGCCCAGCGGCGTCGCCGTGATCAACGTCGTCGGCGGCAATAACTGCATCATTCTCGGCGAAGGCGCGAACGGCACGCTCGACGAACAGTCGGTCGCGGCGTGTCTTTCCGAAGCGGAGGCGGGCGACATCCTGCTCGTGCAGCTGGAGATCCCCGCAAAGACCGTCCTCTTCGCGCTGAAGACGGGAAAGGAGAAGGGCATGGTCACCATTCTCAATCCGGCGCCCGCGCAGGGTTTCGACGCGGCGTATTTACCCTACACGGATATCATCACGCCCAACGAGACGGAATCGGAATTGCTGAGCGGCGAAAAGGATCCGAAAGCCGCCGCCGCTCTTCTTGCGGAAAAGGTCGGCTGTGTCATCGTCACCGCGGGCGGCGCGGGCTGTATCCTTTCCGAAGGCGGGCAGACGAAGGCATATCCGTGTCCGAAGGTGAAAGCGGTCGATACGACCGCGGCGGGGGATACCTTCTGCGGCGCTTTCGCGGCGCGGCTCGCCAAGGGCGAGACGAAAGAGCGTGCGATCGGCTATGCTTTGTCGGCGGCATCGCTCGCGGTCACTGCCCGCGGCGCACAGCAGTCCATTCCCGATGAAGAAGCCGTTGCCCGCTTTATGCGCGAAAACCGGTGAGCTGTTCCGAAAGGGAAAGGTATCGTAAAACCGTTCAGCGCAATTTTCGAACGGCGCGGGGAGAGGGAGTTTTCTGGCGACTTGCGGAGTATTATAAAGAGTAAACAATTCGCGCCCGCGCGTCCTTACAGGGACGCGCGGGCGCGGCGCATTGATTTGTCTTCGGGATATCAGGCGCGGCAAAGTTATGTATTTTCGGAAGGCGCGGAAGCGTCTGTCGGGAGCAGATCTTTTTGAGCCGAAAGGCGTTTGCGGAGGACCTTCGGGAATACGATAAGGAACACGGCGGTACTGAGCAGGGAAGAAAAGATGTCGCAGACAGGTTCCGCATAGAATACGGACTGCACGCCGAAAAAGACGGGCAGAAGGATAGTGCAGCCGAGATAGACGACGACCTTGCGCGCAAAGGAAAGAACGATGGAATATTGCGGCTGACCGAGCGCGGTCAGACCGTCCACAAAAGCGTACTGGAAAGAGAGCGGAATGGTGCCGATCATAAAGACGCGGATGCCCCAGACGCTCTTTTGCGCGATCTGTGTATCGGCGGTGAACAGGGAAACAAAAGGTCTTGCCGCGGGAAAGGAGATCGCGAACATGACGGATGTAAAAACGAGGCACATCGAGAGGATGATCTTTTCCGCTTTTTTGATGAGCGCGATGTTTTTTGCGCCGTAATTATAGCTGAGTACGGGCTGAGACCCCGTGGAAATACCCAGGAGCGGCATGGTTACGATGGAAAAGAATGCCTGCACGATCGTCGAAACGGTGATCCACATATCGCCGTCCGCGCCGCCGTATTTTTTAAGCATCGCGTTGGCGACGATGACGATGACACTGTCCGTTGCGATGATGAGAAAGGGGGATATACCCAGTTTTACGATCCTGCCGACGATCTTTGCGGAAGGCTTGCGGATAACGAGGCGTATCTTCGTGTTTTTCAGCCTTAAAAAGGTAAGCACGAAGACAAAAGACAAGAACTGCGAAAGGACGGTGGCGATTGCCGCACCTTGCGCGTCCATATCGAAAACAAAGATAAAGAGCGGGTCCAGTGCGATGTTCGCCGCCGCGCCGATCGCCGTCGTTGCCATGCCGATACCCGCATATCCCTGCGCGATGATGGATTGATTGAGTCCCTTCGCTGTGATGGGAAAGACAGCGCCCGCCGCGCATACGGTGAGGTACCGTTCGGCATAGATATAGGTTCTCTCGCTCGCGCCGAAGGTCATGAGCAGGGGACGTCTGAACGCGATCGCCGCCGCCGCAACGGCAACGGCGAGCACGGCAAGCGCCGCGAGCGCATTGGATAAGATCTTCTTCGCGTTTTCCTGTTTTCCCTCTCCCAGCGACATGGCAAACAGCGGCGCGCCGCCCAGTCCGATGAGAAAGGCAAACGAATTGATGAGGGTGGAAACGGGCGCACAGACGCCCACTCCCGCGAGGACGTCTTTCCCGATGACAGCGATGTTGCCGACGTACATTCTGTCCACGATGGAATAGAGCACGCTGATAAACTGTGCGAGCATGGCGGGCAGGGTGAGTTTGAAGACGGTAAAGAGAACTTTCTTGCTGCCCAGATCGATGGCTTTCACGATCGTTCGGGTCCTTTTTTCTTTATGAGATCTTGCCGAGATCTTCGGCGGGCATTATCATAGCAGTTCCTTGCGGCAAAGTCAATTTTCTGAGCGAAAAAAATTTTTTGTTTCTCGTTTTCCGCGCAAAAAAATAATTTTGTCTTTTTGTGCGGAAAATTTTTTTGCATCTCGTTTTTTGAACGCGAAAAAATTTCCTCCCCGTGCGCGGTTGAAATATTTTTTTAGCCGTGTTATAATGAACGATGAAAAACAAAAGAGGTTTTTTATGGTCAAAACAAACGCGATGCGTCTTCTGGACGCAAAAAAGATCGTGTACGAAAGTTTTTCCTATTCGCCCGAGCTGACGGACGGCGAGCTCGTCGCCCGGGAACTGGGAGAAGACCCCGACACTGTTTTCAAGACGCTCGTGACCGTCTCCGACAAAGGGGAGCATCTCGTGTTCTGCGTGCCCGTCTGCGCTTCTCTGGACCTCAAAAAGGCGGCAAAAGCTGCGGGCGCGAAGTCGGTCGCGATGATCAGACAAAAGGAATTGGAGCCGCTCACGGGATACGTGCACGGCGGCTGTTCACCCGTCGGCATGAAAAA
>CALVSU010000027.1 GCA_944359385.1 uncultured Clostridia bacterium
AGCCGAGGCTGCCGCGCAGCGTGCTGCCGAAGTCGCGAAAGCCGAGAAAGAAGCCGTTGCCGAAAAGGCTCCCGAACCCGCGAGAGAGGAAAGCCCTGCGCCTGCAAAGGCAGAAAAGACCGACGCGGAAAGCAAGGCAGAAGCGAAGAGTGCGGCGGCCGACAAAACGGATGCGGCGGGAAGTACCGCGGCCGAAGAAAATGCGCCCTCACCTGAAAAGAGGGAACAAAAGGCTCCCGAGCAGAAAAACGAGCGGGTGTATGTTCGCGAAGATGCGCGCAATGCAAACGGCGGCGCGCAGGCGCGGCCTTCGTATGTCAACAACGCGCAGGGTTCGCGTCCCGCATATGGCGACAGACCGCAATACGGTGAAAGATCACAGTACGGTTCGCGCCCGTCTTACGGCTCAGATGCTTCTCGACAGGGCGGCCGTCCCGCATACGGCGAGAGGGGACAATACGGCGACAGACAGCAAAACGGTGACCGAAACGGTTTCAACAGAGACAGAAGACCGCAGGGCGGCTCGGTCGGAACAAGACCTGCCGGTGCGCCCGGTACAAGACCCGCCATGGGGCAGAGGCCTTCTTCCCCGAGGCCCGCAGCAGGCGGCGCAAGGTTCGGTGCGGCTCCCGCAGTCGTTCCGCCCGTCGCGAACAAGAATTTCGGGGCGGCGAAAAAGAAGGCTGCTTCTTACGAAAAGCCGTATACCGAGCAGAAAAAGACGGTATCCAAACGCGCGCTCGTAAAACAGCAGGTCTCGGTTTCGGATTTTGACGAAGACAAGAGCGGATACAGGAAGGTCAGGGTCAAGAAACAGAAGCAACAGACGGTGCAGACGATCAAGATCGAACACGCCGTCGTCACTTCGGAAAATATTCCTCTCAAAGTTTTGAGCGAAAAGCTCGGCATTCCCGCGATCGAGATCACAAAACGCCTGTTCAAAGAGGGCATCGCGAAGACGATCAACGATTCGCTCGATTACGATACCGCGGCTTACATCGCATCCGATCTCGGTATCGAGCTTGAATATAAGCCCGAAAAGACGGCAGAGGAAGCGCTCAGCGAGATCTATGCGGAAGAAGCGGCTGGCGGCGAAGGCGCCGTTGTCCGTCCTCCCGTCGTTACGGTCATGGGGCACGTTGACCACGGCAAAACTTCCTTGCTCGATAAGATCAGGAGCACGAACGTCACCGCGGGCGAGGCGGGCGGAATTACGCAGCACATCGGCGCATATTCCGTCACAGTGGGCGGCAAGACGATCACATTCCTCGACACGCCCGGACACGAGGCGTTTACCGCCATGCGTGCGCGCGGCGCGTCTGTCACGGACATCGTCGTGCTCGTGGTTGCGGCGGACGACGGTATCATGCCGCAGACGGTAGAAGCGATCAACCACGCAAAAGCAGCGGATGTTCCCATCATCGTGGCGGTCAACAAGATGGATAAACCCGAGGCAAATCTCGACAGAGTCAAACAGGGCCTCACCAACAACGGTCTCGTTCCCGAAGAATGGGGCGGGGATACCATCGTTTGTCCCGTATCCGCAAAGACGGGCGACGGCATAGACAACCTTCTCGATACGATCAATCTCGTCGCGGAAGTGAAAGAACTGAAAGCGAATCCCGATCAGGCGGCGCGCGGAACGATCATCGAGGCAAAACTCGACAAGGGCAAGGGACCCGTCGCGTCCGTGCTTATCCAGAACGGTACTTTGCATACGGGCGACAGCATCATTTCAGGCACGACGACGGGCAGAGTGCGCGCCATGATCGACGATAAAGGCAGAACGGTCAAATCGGCAGGGCCTTCGATGGCGGTGTCCATTCTCGGGCTTGAAGATGTGCCGAATGCAGGCGACTCCATCTTTGCGGTCGATCAGGATAAACTTCTCAAACAGGTCCTCGACGAAAGGAAGAGAAAAGAAAGCGAATCAATGATCAAATCGCAGTCGCGCGTGACGCTCGACGACGTGTTCGGCAAGATCGCCGAAGGCAAGATCAAAGGCTTGAACATCATCGTCAAGGGCGACGTGCAGGGCTCCGCGGAAGCGGTCAAACAGTCGCTTTTGAAACTTTCGGGAGAAGAGGTGCGCGTCAACGTCCTGCACAGCGGCGCGGGCGCGATCACCGAATCGGACGTCATGCTTGCGGATTCTTCCAACGCCATCATCGTCGGATTCAACGTCCGTCCCGATACGAAGGCCAAAGCGCTCGCGGAGCGGAGCGGCGTCGACGTGCGTACCTATCGCATCATTTACGAATTGCTCGACGATATCCAGGCGGCGCTCAAAGGTATGCTTGCGCCTAAGTACAGGGAGATCATGACGGGCAAATGCGACGTTTTGCAGACATTCAAGATCACGGGCGTCGGCATGGTAGCGGGTTGCTATGTCACGGAGGGCAAGATCGTCCGTGCGGGCAAGCTTCGCATTTACCGCGACGACGTGATGATCGTAGAGGGCTCCGTAAGGCAGCTCAAACGTTTCAAAGACGACGTGAAAGAGGTTTCCGGCGGGTTTGAATGCGGCGTCAGCATCGAAGGTTTCGACGGCATCAAGATCGGCGACGTCATCGAGTGCTATATCACGGAAGAGATCCCCGCGTAAAAACGGGTCTCGGCGCCGCGCGGTTCGCGCGGCGCGATCTATATTATCACATAACGGCTTCCATACATGAGCCGATTCAGAAGCAGACGGCTTTTATGAAAATCCGCTTTCAAAAGAATAGGGTTTTCGCAGAAAAAGCGCGTCGGGGAGTAAAAATATGAAATCTTTAAGGGGAGAAAGACTTTCCGCCGAATATCAGAAGGCGGTTTATGAGGTCATTTCCACTTCTCTCAAAAATAAAACGAACAACATAAAAGGGCTGGTCAGCGTGACGGGGGCGGACGTCTCTCCCGATCTCAAAAATGCAAAGATCTACGTCAGCATCCTCGCCAAAAATGATGAGGAAGAAAAAGCGACGTTCGATGAGATCTGTGCGCACGCGGGCTTTATCCGTCATGAACTTGCGCACATGATGCGCTCGCGCACGGTGCCCGAGTTGCGCTTTTTCCGCGACGAGAGCATGGATTACGGAGACAAGATCGACAGGCTCATCAAAGAGATCAGCGAAAAAGAAAACGGAGAGAACAACCAGTGACGCTTTCAGAACTTGCCGAAAAACTCAAAACGATCGAAAGTGCGGTCATCTTCTGCCATATGCGCCCCGACGGCGACGCAATCGGCGCCGCAATGGGGCTGAAACGCCTTCTGGAAAGATGCGGCGCGCGCTGTTCGGTTGCCTGCGAGAGTCCCATCCCCGCAAAATTTGCGTATCTTCCCGATATGCAGGCTTTTTCCGCGCCCGTAGACATGGGGGCGGAGGTCTTTATCGCCGTCGACTCGAGCGACGAAAACAGACTCGGAAAATACGGCGAGATTTATGCGCGGGCAAAAAAAGAAAAGTTCAATATCGATCACCACATTTCGAATACGCGCTATGCCGATCATAATTATGTGGAGGATTGCGCGGCTGCCTGCGAGATCATCGCGAGACTTGCGGACCTTCTCGATCCCGATTACGACAGCGTCACGGCAACCTGCATCATGACGGGGTTGAGCTCGGATACGGGCAATTTTGCACATAAGAATGTAACGGCGGACACGTTCCGTGCCGCCGCGGCACTCTGTGCACACGGCGCGGACATCAATCTCGTGCATTACAATATGTTCAAAAAGCAGAGCAGAGAACGTGCAAAGCTCTTCGGGGAAACTATGTCCCGCATCCGCTATTTTGCGGACGGAAAGATCGCCGTGATCACGGTGACGCAGGATGATCTGAGCCGCACGGGCGCTTCTTCCGACATGACGGAAGGGTTCATCGATTTTCCGCTCGGCGTGGATGGGGTGGAAGTAGCGGCGTGTCTCCTCGAAACAGGGAAAAAACGGTTCAAAATTTCCCTTCGGTCGAAAGGGAAAGCAAATGTCAACGAGATCGCGGCGGTTTACGGCGGCGGCGGACACGTGCTTGCCAGCGGTTGTATGATCGGCGGAGATCTCGAAGAAGTCATAGACAAACTCAGGTATACGATCTTACAGCACATCGAAGAGTGATTTGTCAAGTCAAAATGTTTTCGGGCCTTTCGAACTGCGTGACATGAAAGATGCGGTTGCGTTTGCGGTAAAAAATTTTGCGAATTGCCGTGCGAATTTGTGTTTCGAAAGTTTTGCATAAAGCCATAAGCTTGCGTTGTGAAAGTTTCACCGCAGTATTTTGCGTTGTGCTAAGAGCATGGATAGTCCAAACAGCGGGCAAGAGAGATCATGGGCGATATCAGCGGATTTATCAACATCAATAAACCGACGGGAATGTCGAGCGCTGCCGCCGTTTCAAAGGTGAAACGCGCGACGGGTATGCCCTGCGGTCATATGGGGACGCTCGACCCGATGGCGAGCGGCGTTCTGCCCGTGGCGGTGGGGAATGCTTCCCGCCTTTTCAACTATCTCATCGACAAGGAAAAAATCTATCGCGCAGAATTTACGTTCGGTGCGGAGACGGACACCCTAGACGGGACGGGGACTGTGTTGCGCGGGGGATTGCGCGTGCCTTCGGAAGGGGAGATCGTCTCCGTATTAGGCGAATTTGTCGGCAACATAGAGCAGGTGCCGCCCCAGTACAGTGCCAAGAGCGTCAACGGCGTGCGAGCCTATCAGCTGGCGCGCCGCGGAGAGTATATGGAGCTTCAAAGCAAGACCGTGCGCGTCGTCGCTTTTGAGCTTGTGCAGAGGAAAGCGCCGAACGCCTTTGAATTTCTCATTCGTTGCGGCGGCGGCACTTATATCCGCGCGCTTGCGCGCGATCTGGCTTCCAGATTGGATACGGCGGCATATATGTCCGCGCTCGTGCGGGAGAAGAGCGGCTTTTTCACTTTGGAAAACAGCATCGATCTGCAAGAGCTTGGAAATTGGCGGCAATATCTCATTGCGCCAGACTCCGTGTTTGAATTGCCTGCCCTGGATTTTGACGGCGGCGACGCACGCAAACTGAGGAACGGGCTCGGTCTTCCTTTTGACGGGAAAGACGGAGAGTACAAGCTGTATCTCGACGATGATTTTTACGGGATCGCGCAAGCAAAAGACGGGAACATACGAGCGAAAGTCAAGTTGTGTGCAAATTCTGCTTTTTGAAGGGGGATCGCGGAAACGGCGGTTTTTCGTTTATGAACGCGGCAGGCGATCTGATTTTAAGTCACCGTGAGACAGGTGTCGGCTGAAATGGCGTTTGACGCCGTGAGGCGGCCGTAGGGTGTGCGGACTGGAAATGAGGCGAAATGTTATGCGGGAAATTCAATTCGGTGAACGAGGCGAGCCATGCGTTTTTTTGCTCGGCTATTTCGATGCCGTGCATATCGGACACAGAATGCTTATCGACAGGGCGAAAACGCTTGCGGGAGAGCTGGGCGTCAAGACGGCGGCGATGACCTTTTACGACGCAAAACAAGGCGCGCAGATCTATGTATATAAAGAGCGTATATCGATCCTTGCCGATTTGGGGATCGACTATGTCGTGGCTTCTCATTTCGAAGGGGCTTTCAAAGATACGGACGGGCGGGATTTTCTCGGAGCTGTCGCGAAAAATTGCGATGTGAAGGCGTTTGTCTGCGGAGAAGATTTTCGTTTCGGGAAGGGTGCGCTTTGCGGCGGGCAGGAGTTGAAAGAATATTGTGCGCAAAACGGGATCCGCGCCAAAGTCCTGCCGCTCGTGATGTGCGGCGGCGAAAAGGTTTCTGCAACGCTGGCGAAAAAATACTTGTCGGAAGGAAATATCCCTGCGCTCAACCGTATGCTCCAAGACAATTATTTTCTTACGGGGAAAGTGGAAACGGAGGGAAGGCACGTCGGTCGGGGACTCGGGTTTCCGACTGCGAACATACATCCGTCCCCCGAAAAATATCCTCTCAAAGAAGGTGTTTATGCGGTGCGAGTCTGTTTAGACGGGCATTTATACCGCGGCATAGCGAATTACGGACCCAGACCCACTTTCGGCGACGGGCGCGTGGTCTGCGAAACTTACATCGACGGTTTTTCGGGCGATCTCTACGGCAAAGAGATCTGCGTGCGGTTTGATTTTTATATTCGCGGCGTCAGGAAATTTTCTTCCCCCGCGGAACTGGAATCACAGTTGAAAAAAGATCTGGAGAAGATACGATGATTTTATTCGGGCCGAGCGGCAACAGCGAAAGTTTTTATGCAAAAGGGCTTTCCCATACCGAGGATTCGGCAAAATTTGTAAAAGATATGGGGTTGGGCTGCTTTGAATATTCTTTCGGCAGGGGTGTACGCATGACGGAAGCGAAGGCGGTCTCTATCGGAGATGCGTTCAGAGAGCAGGGCGTGGAGATCAGTGTTCATGCGCCGTACTATATCAATTTTGCCAATCCCGATGACGAAAGCGCTCAAAAATCCTACGGGTACGTATTGGACAGCGGAAAAATGCTGAAACTGATGGGCGGAAAGCGCTGTGTTTTTCATGCTGCGACCCAAGGCAAGATGCAGCGCGAAGATGCCGTTGCGCTGACGGAGGATAGACTGAAAGTCTTGCGCGATTATATTTATCTGAACGGGTTGGACGATCTGTATTTCTGCCCCGAAACGATGGGGAAGATCGCGCAGATCGGCAGCATCGAGGAGATCGTCCGTTTCTGCAAGATCGACAAAGTATATCTGCCCGCCGTGGATTTCGGGCATATCAACGCGAGAGAGCAGGGAAGTCTGAAATCCGTTTCCGATTACAAACAGAGATTGGAATATATGATCGCCGAACTCGGCTACGAGAGAGTCAGACATTTTCATGTGCATTTTTCCAAGATCCAGTATTCCGCGAAGGGTGAGGTCAGGCACCTGACCTTCGACGACAGGGAGTACGGACCCGAATTTGCCCCCCTTGCGGTTGCTCTCAAGGAGCTGAAACTCGAACCGTATATCGTGAGCGAGTCTGCGGGTACGCAGGCGGAAGACGCGCTCGAAATGAAACGGATCTACGAATCGGTGTAAGCGTTGTCTTCGCATGGGCGTCGGCTTTGTTTTTTTGCGTCGGGAACGAATAATTGGACGGCATTTGCGTCGGAATCAGATTTCGTCACAACGTGGATCGAAGCAAAACAGATTGCATTGCCGCTCCCTCAAAATATAAAAATAACATCAAAATGTTGCGGGATGAATTGACTTGCAACGTAAAATTTGATACAATATTTTTATGGACAATACGAAAAAGGTTTTTCGTGAAATCAAGGCGGATGCGATGCTTACGGCCAGTCCCGATCTTCGCAGATACCTGACGGGATTTGCAAGCAGTTTCGGTTATGTTTATACTGACGCGCAAGAGAGCGTCTTTTTTACCGATCCCCGTTATGCGGAAGGCGCGCGCGCCGCTTTGAAAAATTCCTTTATCGCCGTTGAGGTGGCAAAGAGCGAAGAAACCGTTTTGGATTATATAAAGAGCAAGAGGATCAGAACGCTTGCCGTGCCTTTGGAGCGGGTAACATTGCCCGTGATGGAGGTTTTGAAAAAAAAGAAATTTAAGCTTGCCGACAGTGCGCCCGCACTCAAAAAAGCGATGTGCGTGAAGAGCGAAGAGGAGATCGCACTCATCGCAAAAGCTTCCGATATCGCGGAGAAGGCGTATACGGAGCTCTTGGGTTGGCTCAAAGAGGGGGTAAGCGAGAACGAAACGGCAGGGTATCTGGAATACCTCATGCGCAGATACGGCGCGGAGGACCGTTCTTTCGAGACGATCGCCGCGTTCGGAAAGAATACTTCCGTTCCGCATCACGCATCGGACGATACGAAGCTCGCGAAAGGTATGCCCGTCCTTTTGGATTTCGGATGTAAGGCGGGCGGCTATTGTTCGGATATCACGAGGACTTTTCTCTTCGGCAAAAGCGCAGACGAAGAATTTGCCGACGTATACGGGAAAGTTTTGGAAGCACATCTGTCGGCTGCCGAAAAGATACGGGAAGGAATGACGGGCGCAGAGGCGGACGCGCTTGCGCGCGATCGGCTTAAATCCTGCGGATTGGATAAGTTTTTTACCCATTCTCTCGGGCACGGTATCGGCGTGAATATTCATGAGGATCCGCGCCTTTCGCCGTCCGGTACCGACAAACTCGAGAAGAACATGGTTTTTTCCGTGGAACCCGGGGTTTATTTTGAGGGCAAATTCGGCATTCGCATAGAAGACAGCGTAGTTTTGGACGGCGGTGTCAGATCGTTCATGAAGACGGATAAACGGCTCCTCGTCCTGTGACGGGCGCTGTGTTCGGATAGATTTAATTTGAAGTTTATATCAAGGAGAAACAGATTATGGTAGCAGCAGGCGATATCAGAAAGGGCGTAACGGTTGAATACAACGGGAACGTGTATGTCGTGGTAGAATTCCAGCACGTCAAACCCGGCAAGGGCGCGGCATTCGTAAGAACAAAGTTGAAAAACGTCGTCACGGGCGCAGTGCTCGAACAGACGTTCAACCCTTCCGAAAAGCTGGAAAATGCGCATATCGAAACGAAAAAGATGACCTATTCATACAGCGACGGCGAGCTGTATTGGTTTATGGACGAAGAATTCAACCTGACACCGCTCAACCACGATCAGGTGGAAGACGCGCTCAAATATATCAAGGAAAACGACCCTGTTACCGTTCGTTTCTATAAGGGTGCAGCGTTCTCCGTAGAATGCGAGAATTTCGTGGAGCTCAAGATCGTGGAGGCAGAGCCCGGCGTGAAGGGCAATACCGCGACCAACGCGACCAAAATGGCGACCCTCGAAACGGGTGCAAAAATTCAGGTCCCCATGTTCGTCAACGAAGGAGAGGTCATCCGCGTCGATACCCGCACGGGCGAATATATGGAGCGTGTAAAATAACTGTAAAGGCGAAAACAGAAATGCCGCATTTCGGGTCAACCGATGCGGCTTTTTTGGCATATTCGGGCAAAAATATCTTGGGTATATTTTTTTGCACAGATTGTTAAACATTCGGCTGCATTGATTGCAGGTGCATTCGGCTGGAAGGATATTTGCAAATTTTTTCGGACAGATTTTTAATATATTCGGGTAAAAGGATTTCGTTGATGAGAGCGGTGATTCAAAGAGTGAAAAAAACGACGCTTACGGTAGACGGGAAACTCGTTTCCGAGATCGGTGGCGGGCTTGCGGTGTATCTTGGCGTCGGGTGCGGGGATACCCCTGAGAAGGCGGACGTCATTGCAAAAAAGATCGTCAATCTTCGTGTTTTTGAAGATGAAAACGGGAAGATGAATCTCTCGGTTCTGCAGGCGGGCGGAGAGATCCTTCTCATCTCGCAGTTTACGCTGTACGGAGATTGCAGCAGGGGAAACAGACCCAGTTTTACGCAGGCGGCGCCGCCTTCGCTGGCGGAACCTGTATATCTTCTGACTGCGGAAAAGTTGCGCGGTTACGGGGTCAGTGTCAGAACGGGCGTATTTGGCGCGGATATGAAGATCGAACAATATAACGACGGTCCTGTGACCATTGTGTACGAATGCTGAATGTCGTCGGGATCTGGTTTTTTGCGGGCGGATGGAAAACAGTGTCTTTTTAATAAAACGAAGGCAAAACGTTTGAGGCAAATTATGAGGATAAAATATCTGGGAACAGCCGCGGCGGAGGGATTCCCCGCTATGTTCTGTAATTGTGTTCATTGCAAACAGGCGAGAGAAGATCTCGGCAGACAGATGCGGACGCGTTCGCAGGCGATGATAGACGACGATCTGCTCATCGATTTTCCGCCTGAAAGTTATCTTCACGCAATGCACGGCGGGCTGGATTTTTCGGCGGTGCGCACATTGTTGGTCACCCATTCGCACACAGATCATTTTTATGCACAGGAGCTTTGTAACCGCGGCTACCGTTTTGCGACGCAGATGACGGAAAAAACGATGGATGTCTATGGCAACGCGGAAGTGCTTGCCGTGTTCGAAGAGGGCACGAAAAGGGAGATCCGTCCCGCCGTTTCGGAGGGATTGCGGCTTCATGTCGTTCGTCCGTTCGATGATTTTGTCGCAGGGGAGTGTCGCGTTCTTGCGCTTCCCGCAAGGCATTCTGTCAAAGAAGACGCGCTGTTATTCTGTATTCAAAAGCACGGTAAGACTGTCCTTTGGCTGAACGACACGGGTCCATTGCCTGAAGAAATTTATCCTTTTCTGGCAAAGAAGGGGATATGTGCGGATTTTGTCAGCTTCGATTGTACCTTTGCAGACGATGAGGAACCATCCAGTCAAAGGCATATGTCGATTTTTCAAAATAGTGCGGAACGCGAAAAAATGGTTCGATTTGGGCTTGTAAAGGCAAATACGAAGTACTATGTCACACATTTTTCGCACAATAGCGCTCCGTTTCGCGACAGGATGGATGCGCTGGCGGGGCGTTACGGATTTTTTGCGGCATATGACGGCTGCGAGGTCGACATCTGAGTTTTTAAGCTGCTGCGCGGAGAGTACCTGTAAAGCATATCGGAAAAGAATGTCAGTAAAAAGTGCTCGTAAAAAATGGCTGTAGAGAAAATGCCGTTATACGATTTTTCATGTAAAACGAAAACGCGCCCCTCGGCAAAAAGCCGAGGGGCGCATTGCATATCCGTTCTCGTTTTTTTATTGTCCGAACAGGCCGCACATTTTGATTTTTGCCGATCACGGAACCGCTTTGGGCGGGATCATATCTTCCCTGCAATCAGGTCGTTTTTTTTTGTCGGCAAGAAATTTGCCTGACTGCGGCATGGGGACGATTTTCCCAAATGGGGGGCGCCTTTTCGAGGTCATGCGTCTGTTTTGTGTTTGATCGGCGGGCGGATATTTTCAAAGATCACGTTGTCGACCAGGTCTTTGACGTGCGCATAGGCATCTTCCGAGCGCACCGTCCAGCCGAGGAGTACGGTGTCCTTTCTTCTGGCCTTCGGGAAGGGAAGGTCGCTTATGGAATAGCTGATAAAGTCGGGGTTTGTCATGAAATTCAGATTCATGTTCTTGATGATATAGCTTTTCAGAGAAAATTTTCCATAGAAACAGCCGAGCTGACCGCGCAGTGCGTCGGGCGCGTATTTTTTCATTTGCAGCAGATAGAAAGGGTTGAAAGCTTGCAGGGCATATTCGCCGCGGTAACTTTTCAAAAGCGCCGCCGCTTCTTTGACCAGGTCGGAGCGTTCGGGCTGGTCTTTGATCTCGATCAGAAGAGGAACTTTGCCGCCGACGTGTTCCAGAAATTCACTGAAAAGGGGGATCCTTTCCGTCGTTCCTTTGAGTCCGAGGGCGGAAAGTTCGCGATATGTTTTGTCGTAAACTTTTCCGTTCCCGTCGGTCAGGCGCGAAAGTTCGTCGTCGTGAAAGAGAACGATTTTTCCGTCTGCCGTAAAGCGGATATCCGTTTCGATCGCGTAGCCCGCTGTCATCGCTTCGTCGAATGCTTTATAGGAGTTTTCGGGAATGCCTTTGGAAATATCGTGCAGGCCGCGGTGCGCAACGGGAACATTCAGAAGAAAACTGTCTTTTTGTACTCTCATGTTTTGCCTCCTTCATTGAAAATATTCTATCACACTGCACGATGTTTTGCAATTCATTTGCTATATTTTTGATTTTTTATTATAATAGTATATGATTTTAATTGCGGGAAAATATCGGTTTGACTTTCCCGTTTATCGGAGTTCGCATGGCAAAACCCAACGCACGCATCAGGAATTTTTGTATTATCGCGCATATCGATCACGGCAAAAGCACGATCGCCGACAGGATCATGGAGCTTACGGGGCAGGTGTCGAAACGGGATATGGAAGACCAGCTTCTCGATTCAATGGATCTGGAAAGAGAGCGTGGGATCACGATAAAACTCACGCCCGTCCGTATGTTTTACAATGCGGACGACGGTCACGAGTATGAATTTAACCTCATCGACACGCCGGGACACGTTGACTTTACCTATGAGGTATCGCGTTCTCTCGCCGCGTGCGAAGGGGCGATCCTCGTCGTAGACGCGACGCAGGGTATAGAGGCGCAGACGCTCGCCAACGTATATCTGGCGCTTGAAAACGATCTGGAGATCATTCCTGTCATCAATAAGATCGATCTCGCTTCCGCCGACATAGAAGGCACGAAAAAGGAGATTGAGGATGTCATCGGGCTGGACGCTTCCGAAGCGCCGTGCGTTTCCGCAAAAGAAGGAACAAATATCAAAGATATTCTCGAAAGTATCTGCAAGCACATTCCCGCGCCTGACGGGGATACTGAGGCGCCCCTCAAAGCACTTATCTTTGACAGCTATTATGACAATTATAAAGGTGTCATTCTTTTTGTGCGGCTCAAGGACGGGTGTGTGAAGGTCGGCGACGTGATCAGGACTTTTCGCTCGGACAAACAGTATGAAGTGACGGAAGTGGGGGCGTTCAGTCCGAAGCTTACGCCGAAAGATATTTTGTCGGCGGGCGAGGTCGGATATATTGCCGCCAGTATCAAGAGCATTCAGGACGTCGCCGTGGGCGATACCGTGACAGACGCGCTTCGCCCCGCGCCCGAGCCGCTCCCCGGTTACAAAAAGGTACAGCCCGTCGTCTTTTGCGGCATCTATCCGCTTGACGGCAGCAAATTCAACGATCTGAAAGACGCGCTTTTGAAATTACAGCTCAATGACGCGGCTCTCATCTTCGAGCCGGATACTTCCGTCGCACTCGGCTTCGGATTTCGTTGCGGTTTTCTCGGCCTTCTGCATATGGAGATCATTCAGGAGCGCATCGAAAGAGAATTTAATTTAGATATCATCACAACGGCACCGAGCGTTTCTTATAAAGTGCATAAGACGGACGGCGAGGAGCTGTTTGTGGACAATCCTTCCCACCTTCCCGACCCGACGGACATCGAATACATGGAAGAGCCCATCGTAAAGGTTGAGATCTTCTCTCCGCCTGAATACATCGGTTCCATTATGGACCTTTGTCAGGAAAAACGCGGCGTATTCAAGGATATGACCTATCTCGACGCGAAAAGGGTAAAGCTGTTGTACAGATTGCCGCTCAACGAGATCATCTATGACTTTTTTGATCAGATCAAATCTCGGACGCGCGGATACGCGAGTTTTGACTATGAGATCGTGGGTTACGAACGGAGCGAATTGGTCAAATTGGATATTTTGCTCAACGGCGACGTGTGCGACGCTCTTTCCATGATCGTGCATAAAGACAGGGCGTATCCGCGTGGCAGAGAACTCGCGGAAAACCTGAAAGAGGCGATCCCCCGCCAGCTTTTCGAGATCCCTATCCAGGCGGCTGTGGGGGGCAAGATCATCGCGCGCGAAACGGTCAAAGCTGTCCGCAAAGACGTGTTGGCGAAATGTTATGGCGGCGATATCACGCGAAAGAAAAAATTGCTCGAAAAACAAAAGGAAGGCAAAAAACGTATGCGCAGCATCGGTTCCGTAGAGGTCCCGAGCGAAGTGTTTATGTCTATCTTAAAAACAAACAAGTAAAAGAGCGGGAAAATAAAACGGACAAGTTAAAACGTCGACGGAATCGGCGCGGAGACAATATCATGAAAAAGGCGGTTTTATTGGATTTTTACGGAACGGTCGTGCAAGAGAGTTACGGCGTTTTATCTGAGATCGCGGAAGAGTTTCTGAAAAAAGGGGCAAAGGCTCCGAAGAAAGAAATCGAAGCGCTTTGGTGGCCTGAATTCCGCAGGTATTGCGATGCGGCGCATGGAGACGCATTTATCACGCAAAAAGAAATTTATCCGCTTGTCTTTCGCGAGATGGCGAAAAAAACGGGCGCGGAGGGAGTGGATGAAGAGGCGCTGAAAGAGCGCATCGTGCGCTTTGCGGAGCGTTCGGAAATGTTTGAGGATGCACACCGTTTTTTGGCGGAGTGCCCGTTGCCGTATTACATTTTATCCAACATAGACAATGCAGAAATCGAGAAAATTATAGCTTTTCACGGACTGCATCCGCGAGGCGTTTTTACGAGCGAAGATGCGCGCGAATATAAACCGCGGAAAGGTGTATTTGAAAAGGGATTGCGCGCTTTCGGATTAAGCGCCGAGGATGCTGTGTATGCGGGCGATTCTCTTCGCAATGATTTTTACGGTGCGGAGAGCGCAGGCATTTGTGCGGTCTGGCTTAATCGTATGGGGGAGCCTGTGCCTGACGGTGTACGGGCGGCGAACGATCTTTATGGCCTTTTCGGATTGTTGGAGAAACTTTGATGAGCAAAGTCAGAGAATATAACTTCGAGAAAAGAGAAGGAAATTTTTTTGAACGCGTGTATGCTGCGGTACGGCGTATTCCGAGGGGACGCGTGACGACCTACGGGCAGATCGCGAAAATGTGCGGCAGTCCGAGAAGCTCGCGTGCTGTCGGTTATGCGCTTCATCAGAATCCCTATTTCGGAGAAGTTCCGTGCCATCGGGTGGTTAATCGTGAGGGAAGACTGGCGCCTGCCTTTGCATTCGGCGGGGCAGAAGTTCAAAAAAATATGCTGGAAGC